>JAYUBD010000656.1:0-9953 GCA_043740995.1 Caulobacteraceae bacterium
GAAAAATTCACAGTGAGATCAGCGTTCGGGGCGGCAATATCCCCCCCCAGGGTCCCCGCGCCGTTCGCGTGGCCGGCGATCACCAGTGGGCCAATGTCCAGGGGGCCGTCCGCCCGCCATTGCAGGGCAATGTTCAGCGCGCCCCCCGGCCCGACCTGCCCCGTCGCGGCCAGGGAACCCGCGGCGGCATCCAAGGTGGAGCCGGTGATCGTAAAAATACCCGACTGAAAGACGCCATCGAGCCTCAGCCGGGGCGCTGGCCCAAGGAACCGGTCATAGGCTCCGAAACCCGCGACGAAGCGATCGCCTTTGACGTCCGCACTGAGCCGCCAGGGATCGTTTTCCGCTCCGCCCTGGCTGGCGGTCCATCTCATCGTGACCAGACCCCGCGCGTTCGGCGAGGCGGCCGAAAGATTGCTTAGACTCGCACCCCCCTTGAAGGACAGGTCGCCCAGCGGTCCAATCTGGCCGACGCCGGCCACGGCGAGGCCGCGCGCCTGCACCTCGAGCTTGCGAACCAAGGTGCGACCATGCGGCAACCAAGCAAGATCGACCTCGCCGCGAGGGGCCCCGCCCAACAGCCCCGCGACGAACCCTCTCCCCGCGCCCCCCTTCCCCTGTGTATTCGCCTTCAGGAAAACTCCGGAATGGTCGGAGGTCAGCTCGAAGGGTCCCCCGATCTGTGCCAGGCCATAGTCGCCGAGCACCACGCCGTCGATTGATGCGAGTCCGCGGAGGGTCCAGCGCCCGGCGTTGCCTAGAAGGACCCCCTGAAGCCGCCCCGCACCAAGTTTCGGTCCGCGCAGAATGCGCCCCGCGTCCCCGGTCCGCAGGGTGACCGCGAGTCCATGCGGCCCTGTCGCGGAATGGATGGCGTCGATCAGACCATGGGCGCCAAGCACCATGTTCTCGCTGTCGATGGTCAGACTCACATCATAGAGGCTTGCCGGTCCCTGGCGACCGGAGAGGCGAAAGCGCGCCTGGGGCCCGAGGGCCTTGCTGTAGTCGGACAGAAGACTTGAGGCCGAAAGATCAAGACGCCCCTCCGCCGTGCCGCCCTCGGCGGTCCACCCTCCCCGGGCATCAAGGGGATGATCGCGGCCCAAGGTCGCCAAAATAGAGAAGGCGCCGGCGTTGAGCGCGCCATGCGCCTGGGCGTCAAGCAAGAACGGCGCGTCCGCGCGCAGGCCGACCGAACCGGCCAGCGCGCCGCCACGCGCCTCGGTGGCGTGGGCATCGATCGAAAACCGCTTTTCGCCGACGTCGAAGTTAAATTTCAAATGGTCGCCGGCGTGCAGCAGGCTGATCGCCCGCAATGTCCCCTTCACTGCACCTGATCTATCGACCTCCAACGCGCCTTTCGCGTCGAACACGCCGCGCGCGGAGGAAAAAGCGGGTTCCGTTTCCAGTCGCACGGCAAGTCGATCAAGCCGCACGGACACCGGTGAAGGCCCGGGCGGCGTGTATGACGCCAGTATTGGGCGGCGGAGGACTAAGAATTTGTCGGCGGTCACGCGCTCCAGATGGACCTGGCGATGCCAGAGGTCGGAGGGACGCCAGTCCACGCGAAGTCCCTGAACCTCAAGCCAGATCCCCTTGCCATCCACCAGCGTTACGCGGCGAACGCTAAAGGCGCCCCAGGGGTCGCCGCGCAGACCGTTCAGGTACAGGTGGCCGAGCCGGCCGACCTTGAGGCCGCTGACGGCCCTTTCGATCAGTCCGTGCCCGAACGCGGTCAGGGGCGCGAGCCTGAGACCAGCAAACGCGAGCGCCAGAGACAACGCTGCCACCAACACCCTCAGTCCGCGACGACCGATCTTTCGCCTTAGTTCATCGGAAGCGGCGGCGGACATCAGAAGCTCTGTCCGATGCTGATATAAATCTGAATGAGACCGTCGCCACGACGGCGCTTAACGGGCGTGGCCAAGTCAAGCCTCAGCGGCGCGAAGCCCAAATCATACCGCACGCCGAGCCCGGCTCCGATTCCGTATCCATTGAAGCCGGGTGACGGTCCCGTCCCGACGGCGCCGGCGTCGGCAAAGGCGACCACGCCCCAGTGCGAGGACACGCGTTGTCGCACCTCCAGACCCGTCTCGAACAGGGACAGACCCCCCTGAGGCGTGTTGTCGGATAGGCGCGGCCCGACGGCCTGATAGCCGTAACCCCGCACCGAACCGCCGCCGCCGGCAAAGAATCGCCGATCACTAGGCACTGTAGGGATGTTCCCGCCGAGAATGGACCCCAGCTTCAAACGACCAGCGACAACCGTTGATAGGTCGGCGGTGACCGGCCAATAGCCGCTGATCTGGGCCTGACCGCGCAGATAAACGGTATTGCGGTCGCCCGTGATCCGGGTCGGCTCCATGCGAGCCTCAAGTCTCCAGCCGCGGGTAGGACTCAAGGGGTCGTTTGAACGGTCAAGGGCGAAGGCCGCAAGGCCCGTGGAAATAAACAGTTGAAGGTCCTGGCCGACCGGCGTCGCCAACGGGTTAACCGCGACTTTCTCGCGCGTGGAAGCATAGTCAAACGCGGCGCCAACCGTGACGAAGGTTGTCTTGCTCCAGTGCCGTTCCACGTCCAGTCTAAGGCCGCCGCCCAAATCATCATACGCCGATGTGCGGTTACCCAGCAGACCGCCGCTGACTTTCAAAACCTGGTCGGGTCGCCCCCAATCCGGAAGGTCGAGCTCCGCGTCCAATCTTTGATGAATATCGTAGCCTCGGCCGGTGAAGATCAGCAAATCCCCGCGTCCAAGCCGGTTATAGAGGGTGAGCTTGGCATCGGCGCCGGAACCCTGGGTTGTGGAATAACCGGCCCCCAATTCGAGGGTTCTGGTCTTGCGGTCTTGCAGGCCCACCACAACCGACCGCAACCCGGCGCGCGCCTGGGTCGTCGGCGCCAGGGTCACCGTGACGCTCTCATAGACTCCAGATTCCAACAGACGTTGTTCAAGCTTGGCCAGCTTGGCAGGATCATAGGCATCGCCGGGCTTCCACGGCGCGAGACCTGCCAGAAATCGCAGATCGGTCCGGCTGACGCCGTTGATGGTGACGCCGGCCAAGCGTGCGATGTCGCCGCTCGCCAGACGATAGGTCGGTTGAACGCTTTGGTCGGCGTGATCGACAATCACTTCGCGCGGTCGGCTCTCCGCGTCGGCATAGCCCAGCTTATGCAAGGCCGCGATGGCGCGGCCTTCCGCCGCCAGAATGTCCTCGGCGCGCCCAGGACCGGCGGGAGCCAGATGCAGCGCGGCGGCGGCAGCCGTGGCGACGGCGGTCGATGGCGGCGGTCCGATCCAATCAATAGCGCCGGCGCCCAGGTGAAAGCGTGGGCCGGTCGTCACCCGCACCTGCGGCCTAGGCGGCTCTGCCGCCGAAACATCCGACTCCGCAAGGCCCCCATAATAGCCCTCCGATCGCAACAAGGCGGTCACGTCCCGCGCCGCTTCCTCGGCGCGCCGACGGGCATCGATGGCGCTCTGGGTCGGTATGCGGCTTTCCCCGATGGCCTGCGCAATCTGCTCGCGCAGCGGACGGTTAAGCGTCCCGACGATGTCTGCCCGCGGCTCCGCCGCCCGGACCGATGCGCCTAACAACGCACAGGCCATCGCAAGCCGGGCGGTCAAGGCAAAACGGGATCGTGCCACGCGTTCCTTTCTGCGGACCTCCGGCCCGACCGCCCTCCCGCAGGCCCCTCGGCCCTTGTGAAATGATAACGGAAAGACTGTGACGTGGTTCGTCGCCAAAAAGCGCGACAAAATAAAGTCCGCCCGCCGAAGGGCGCGTTCGGGCGCTCCGAGGCGCGCGTCCCAGGCGTCTAATTTACACGCGCCGACCGATCCCCGGGGAAAATGGTCAAGACGACGGCTTGCGCGATACCTCCGGGCGTGAACCACTGCGGCCAACAATGATGTGGCTGTGGCGGACACGTGGATAAACTGAACAGGCGAGCGGATGACGATTCGGCGATGCCGACGGACTATGCCCTGGGCCTAGCCTATGATGAGATGTTCGACCGTGAGGGAGCGACCCGGCCCACCTATCAAGTGCTTCACGAGCGAATCCGGACTCTGGGCGCCGACCAGTTGGCCGAGCGGCAACTAACGCTTGAGCAATCGTTCCTGCTGCAGGGGATCACCTTCACGGTCTATGGCGGCGGTGAAAGCGCTACCGAACGGATCATTCCCACTGACCTCTTCCCGCGCATCATCGCGGCGCGTGAATGGGACAAGATCGAACGCGGCCTTATTCAGCGCTTGTCGGCGCTGAACCTGTTTCTCGCGGACATTTATGGGGCACAAAAGATCCTCTCCGACGGCATCGTGCCGCGGGATTTGATCCTGGGCGCGCCATCGTATCGGCGGCAGATGCAGCACCTGTTCGTGCCGCACCAAGCCTATGTCAATGTCTGCGGCAGCGATCTGATTAGGGGCGTCGATGGAGAGTTTTTTGTCCTAGAGGACAATCTTCGGGTTCCCTCGGGCGTCTCCTACATGCTCGCCAACCGCGATGCCTCGAGACGGACATTTCCGGGCACATTCCGACGCGCGGGGGTAAGGCCGGTGGAGCGGTATCCCGACCTGTTGCTGGCGACGCTGAAGAGCATGGGGGGGCACGCTCGGCAAAACCCTCAAGTCGTCGTGCTGACGCCAGGCGTCTATAACTCCGCCTATTACGAGCATGCCTATCTCGCGCGACTGATGGGTGTTCCCTTGGTTGAGGGCCGCGATCTGGCCGTGCATGACGACACCGTCTACATGCGGACCACCGATGGCGTGAGGCGCGTCGATGTCATCTATCGGCGCGTCGATGACGATTTCATCGACCCCTTAAGCTTTCGACGCGACTCATCGCTCGGGGTCGCCGGCCTCTTCAACGCCTATCGGTCCGGCAATGTCGTGATCTGCAACGCGCCCGGCACCGGTGTCGCCGATGACAAGGCGGTCTATGCCTTTGTGCCCTCGATCATCCGATACTATTTGGAGGAGGATGCCATTCTGCCTAACGTCAAGACTTTTCTGTGCCGCAATCCTCCAGAGTTAAGTCATGTCCTGGCTAATCTTGAAACCCTGGTGGTGAAGGCGGTGGGGGCGTCGGGTGGCTATGGAATGCTGGTCGGTCCGCACGCAAGCCGCGCTGAACGGGCAACCTTCGCCGAGGCGCTCAAGGCGAATCCCGACAACTATATCGCCCAGCCCACCATCCAACTTTCGACAGCGCCCTGTCTTGTCGATGGCCGCATGGAGCCCCGACACGTCGATCTTCGCCCATTCATCCTGTCCGGCGACAAGGTGGTCGTCACCCCCGGCGCCCTAACCCGTGTCGCGCTCAAGCGCGGCTCCCTGGTCGTCAATTCCAGCCAGGGCGGGGGCTCGAAAGATACCTGGGTGCTGACTCAGGATACGGTCGATAGTGGATTTCCAGCGCACTTGGCCGGCGGTGTCAGGCCATGATGCTCGCGCGGGTGGCCGACAGCCTGTACTGGATCGGGCGATATGTGGAGCGCGCCGAGCATCTGGCCCGGCTCGCGGCGGTCATGCTTGACGCAACACTCGACCGCGCCGAAGCCGCGACTCAGGCCGCCAAGATGGCGCTGGCGGCGCTGGGCGATCCGGACCCTGATCGCGCCGTCCAGCCAGTGGAATCGGCCCGCGCCCTGGTGCTCGACCGACAGCGGGAGGGATCGGTGCTGGTCTCGGTCGCCCGCGCCCGGGAAAATGCCCGGCAGGTGCGGGACCAGATCACCACCGAGACCTGGCAGCGGCTCAACGTGCTCTTTCTGCGCGCCAACAGCGACCGCGTCGAGCGCGATTTCGACGCCAATGCGGCTGGATTCTTGCAGGATGTCATCGCGGATCTCCACCAATTCAAGGGGGCGGCCGATGCGACCATGAGTCATGGCGATGGGTGGCGATTCATGGTTACCGGCGTCTATATCGAACGCGCCCAGTTGATAGCCCGCCTCCTGAAGGTTTGTTTCGGCGCCGGTCGCGGACCTTTTCTTGACGACCATATGGCCTTGGTGAGCCTGCTTAGAATGGCCTGTGCGTTGGAACCCTATTTGCGGGCGTACACCGCCGACCTCAATGCGCCCTTCATCCTCGATTTCCTTCTCTTCGACGAGGATTTTCCGCGGTCGATTCGCTTTTCGACGGCCCGAATCCAGGAACATTTGACCCATCTTTCGCGCGGCCGGGCGAATGGCCGGGGAGATCCCCTCCGAATCGCTGGCCGGTTGAATGCGCGGTTGGCCTATGCGGATCTCGACGAGGTGGCTTTGAATGGCGCGGGCCGCTTGTTGGGCGCGGTCGAGTTGGAATGCGCCGACATTCACAAGGCCATTCACGAAAGCTTCGTCGCCTATCCCCTTGAGCTCCGGTTACCGGCCTGATGATTTTTGAGATTCGCCACATCACGCAATATCAATATGATGAGCCCGTGCGCGAAAGCGTGATGGAACTTTGGATGCAACCGCGCACCACGGCAACCCAGCGTCTCCTTGAGTTTGAGTTGGACGTCGATCCGCATGCTCAACTCTTCGCGTATGCCGACAGTTGGGGAAACAGGGTGAACCATTTCGACCTGCCCCACCCTCATAGTCAACTGAACATCGCGGCGCGCTCGCTGGTCGAATGTGCGCCGCCCCCGCCGACACCCCCGACGGTGGAATCCTGCGAGTGGGAGGGTTTGGAGCAGGACTTTGTCAGGGGCGACTGCTGGGATTTTCTCAGTCCGCATGGGTTTGCCCGGGAAACCCAGGCTTTGCGGGATTTTTGCATCGGGCGCGGTATTCCGGAACTCAAGCTGCAAGACCCGTTGACCGCGTTGCGGGCGCTTAACAGTCTTCTTTATCACGGGTTGGAATACGAAGCCGGAGTAACCGCCGCTGACAGCCCAATCGATCACGCGCTGAAGGCCGGCCAGGGCGTCTGCCAGGATTTCGCGCATATCATGATCGCCATCTGCCGAGGCTGGGGGGTTCCCGCACGGTACGTCTCGGGCTACCTCGCGACGGATCGCGCAGCGGGTGAACGCTCAAATCCCGACGCCACGCATGCCTGGGTCGAGGTGTTCCTGCCATCGTTACGTTGGATCGGTCTTGATCCGACCAACAACGTACTCGCGAGCGAACGTCACATCGCCGTCGCAATCGGTCGCGACTATGCCGATATCCCGCCTTCACGGGGCGTCTTTAAGGGCGCCGCCGAGAGCCAGTTGTCGGTCGGCGTATCGGTCCGCCCAGCCGCCGCCATCCACGACGAGGCAGAATTCCTGCGTCTCGGCGCGCCCGCCATCGCTGCAGCCCGACGGCGGGTCGCCAGCGCCGCCTTGCTCGACCATCATCACCAACAGCAATAGCGTCGGCGGACCGATGTCAGTCTGATGTGGCGGCATCGGTGTCAGTCGAGCGGCGCGGCTGCGGCAATGCGCCGGTAAAGGAAATGTAATTATATTTTTCCAAGGCAATTCCGCAATGTCTACCGATATTAGCAGGCGACGCGAACAGAAATTTGCATTTTGATTCTCACTTTTCATTCATCGAAGCCGGTTGCGACCGTCGATAGATTGGTTTATTCTAAAGTGTCCCCAAACATGCAGGAGTCGACCAATGTATCTGGCTTCCCCATCGCACCGAGCGGCAATATCCCTAAGATCGTGCACCTTAGGCGGAATTGCCCTCGTCGCCGTCGGTATGGCTGCGGCGACGTCCGCCCTCGCGACCGACGCGGCCGCAGGGCTAGGCTGGACGCCGCGCTATGTCACGCTTCCGGTTAGTAAATTCCAGGCTCAATCCATTGCCGCCCAGGCGGCGGCCAGCGCGACGATCCCATACTGGACGACCAGTATCGTCTCTCCCCTTGATCACCGAACCTACAGCTATTCGATGGTCGGCGGCAGTCCCTATGCAGCGACCAAAACCAACACCAATGTTCAGTATGTCCCGATCGTAGCGCGAGTACACTTCGGCACGACGGTCCTGGACCCGACCCTGGGCTCCACCTGTGACGGTACGCCGGTCGCCTCGAGATTTTTCAATTCTCCGCTGTTTCAACCGGCGGTATTCATCTCGAATGGTGTTAATGTCAGCACTGGTGTCAGCTTCGGTACCCAATTGGCGTCGGCTTTCCAACGCGCCAACTATTGGTCCGCCGTGAAGGGGACCGGCTACGGCGTAACTCTGACGCCCACGGCGTTGAAGCCAATCGTGGTGGACATCACCGCCCCTGCCGGGTCCCCACTTGTCACCGTGAAGGCAAGCTGCGGCAAGTCGGGGAAAATTGGTGAATTTAATATCAATGCTTATGACACCGCGATCCAGTCGATCATCAATAAATATTCAACGCCGACGCAACTTCCGATCGTATTAACCTATAATGTCGTGCAAACCGACTCAGGTGGTTGTTGTATTCTTGGCTACCACAATGCCGTCTCGTCCGCGACTGGCGTTCGGACCTATGCCGTAGGTTCAGTGATTGACGGTGGCGTGTTCAGCAAAGTTGATGACACCACGGTTTGGTCGCATGAAATCACCGAATGGCTCGACGACCCGTTCGTCAATAATGCCACCCCGGCCTGGGGACATATCGGTCAGGTCTCGGGTTGTCAGAGCAATTTGGAAACCGGCGATCCGCTGAGCGGCACGGAAACCTCTATCGTGGGTGTCGGCGGCTATATTTATCACTACCAGGACCTTGCTTTTTACGACTGGTTCTACAGGACCCCGTCCGCGTCGACCGGGGGAAAATATTCGTTCACCGGGAATTTTTCGTCGGTGCAAGCCACCGTTTGTCACTAGTACTAAGGGCGCGACATCGGCGGGCGTCGCCGATGTCGCGTTGGGCACAAGGGGCCGGGCGCCGCGTTGTCCTCGCCCTTGAAGGCTGCAACGGTCGGCAGTTCATTTCCGCGACGCCGGCTTGTGGAGAGGCTGGTCTGGACGCTAACTAGGCGGGCAAAATTGTTTCGTATTCAATGCCCGTCAGGAATCCAACCCCATGAAGACCCGCATCACCGAGCTTTTCGGCATCCAGCACCCGATCATCCAGGGCGGCATGCACTTCGTCGGGTTCGCGGAAATGGCCGCGGCCGTTTCGAACGCCGGGGGCCTTGGCCTGATCACCGGCCTCACCCAGCGCGCGCCGGAAGACCTCGCCAAAGAAATCGCTAGATGCCGGAGCATGACCCAAAAGCCGTTCGGCGTGAATTTGACCTTCCTGCCGTCAGTGAACCCGCCGGACTATCCAGGCTACGTGAACGCCATCATCGATGGCGGCGTGAAGGTGGTCGAGACGGCCGGCAACAATCCGCAAAAGTGGCTGCCTGCTTTGAAGGAAGCCGGGATCAAGGTCATCCACAAATGTACATCCGTGCGCCATGCCCTCAAAGCCGAGGGGATCGGCTGCGACGCCATCAGCGTCGATGGCTTTGAGTGCGGCGGACACCCCGGGGAGGATGATGTGCCGAATTTCATCCTTCTGCCACGCGCCGCCGAGGAGTTGACAATTCCCTTCGTGGCCTCTGGCGGCATGTCCGACGCCCGTTCCCTGGTGGCGGCCCTGGCGATGGGAGCTGAAGGCATGAACATGGGCACGCGGTTCATGGCGACGGTCGAAGCGCCAATTCACGAGAACGTCAAGAAAGCCCTGGTCGCGGCGGGCGAACTCGACACCAGGCTCGTCATGCGCTCGTTGCGCAACACCGAACGGGTGCTGGTCAATGCTGGCGTCGAGCGCTTGCTCGAGAAGGAAAAGGCGCACGGCGCGAATCTCAAGTTCGAAGACATCATCGAAGAGGTGGCAGGCGTCTATCCGGCAATTATGCAGCGGGGCGAG
Source organism: Caulobacteraceae bacterium (assembly GCA_043740995.1). Taxonomy (GTDB): domain Bacteria; phylum Pseudomonadota; class Alphaproteobacteria; order Caulobacterales; family Caulobacteraceae; genus Acaudatibacter. The sequence continues at coordinate 9,833 of JAYUBD010000656.1, forward strand.
ATGGATGCGGGCGCATGGTCATGCGGCATGGTCACGGGACTGATCCACGACATCCCTACCTGCCAGCAATTGATCGACCGGATCATGGCCGAAGCAACGCAAATCATTCGGGGCCGCCTTG
>JAYUBD010000657.1:0-3061 GCA_043740995.1 Caulobacteraceae bacterium
GTGGTCGGCGGTGCGCGCGGAGTGGACGTGGTGGGTGGCCTCCAGGTCCAGGCAGTCGTCCCAGTCCCCGGCCATGGCGCGGTTGAGGTTCTCCTTCATATAGCGATAGGCGACGGTCGGCCCCGCCGCCAGGCGCGCGGCGATCTCGCCCGTGCGCGCCGCCAGCTCGTCGGCCTCGCACACCCAGTTGGTCAGACCCAGCGCCAGCGCCTCCTCCGCGCTCACCCGTTCGGAGAGATAATAGAGCTCGCGCGCCTTGGCCGAGCCGACCAGCTGGGTCAGGAAATAGCTGCCGCCATAGTCGCCCGAAAAGCCGACGCGGGCGAAGGCCGTGGTCATAATCGCGCCGCGCGCCATGATCCGCAGGTCGCAGGCCAGCGCCAGCGCAAAGCCCGCCCCCGCCGCCGCGCCCGGCAGCGCCGCGATCGTCGGCTTGGGCATTTTGTGCAGGCGCCCGGCGGTCGCGCGCTGGTTGACGCGCTGGCGATGGATCGCCTCATCGAGGGTCACGACCGCCCCGCCGCCGCCCTCGCGATCAGCCATGCCCTTGACGTCGCCGCCGGCGCAAAAGCCTTTCCCTGAGCCGGTCAGCACCACGCACTTCACCGCCCCCTCAAGCTCCGCCCACGCCAGCTGCTCGCCCAGCGCCTGGTTCATCGCCCCGCTCATGGCGTTGCGCGCCTGCGGCCGGTTGAGGGTGAGGGTCAGCACGCCGTTGTTGAGCGTGGAGATGAGGTCGCTGGTGCCGGTGTCGGGCGGGGTGGTCATGGGGGTGCTCCAGGGGGTGGAGGCTATCGTCGGACGGGGGAGGGAAGGGCGCAAGGGCAAAAAGGCGCTTGGGCTAGGGGGCGGGGACTTCCAGCAAACGCCTCAGATGCTCGGGAACAGGTGACGTGAGCCGCCACTCGACGGTGATTGGCTGGCTACCTTGCCAAGTGTCGAACTCAAGATCGCCGCAATAGATGAAGGGAGCGGCACCCTGACCGCGCTTTTTTGTGGCTCGCACGAAAAGATGCACCGTGTAGTCCCCTTCCGAGCCTGAGATGATGCGACCGGCTCGGGATTGTGGCGTGGTCTGATTCTGGCTGTGCCAGCGGAATCTCGTCGCTGACAGGAAGGCGTCATCATATCGATGGTCTTCGATAAAATCGTCCTTCCTCAGGGTTACCAGAAGAAACACGTCCCGACCGTGTACGACGAAACCCTGATTCCAAGATCCTGTGCCAAATTTGAGTCCATACAATGAGGGGATTTGTTCTCGCATATACTCGCGCCAAATTTCGGGCCCGGTCCACATACCCTCATCTTCGGCCGCCTCTGACATCGGTGGAAGGTCATTTGCAGGGTTGGCGTCGTCCTCGCGGGCCAGGTACGCGGCAATTCGCCAATCGATCAACTCACGCACGAAGTCATTGAGAACCGGCCGATCGGCGTCGGACACCGTGAGCGTCGTCGCAAACTGTCCATTGTGGAAGCTAAAGAAGGCATCCGCCCGCTGTCCCTCGCCGGTCCAGGCTCTGATTGGATTCTCCTCGATTAACCGGCGCAGAGCGGGCGGCTGATCAATTGAAACGGAGATATCTCGCGCAAAAACCGGATTCTGCAATGCTAGCTTGCGTACACCCTCGGTTAACGCACCAATCCAAATACTGCCGGGAAATTCTCCGGCCTGCTGCATCACCTTCAAGACCAGCATCTTGTACGAGCGCGTCATCTGTGTGCGCTCGAGATTTCCGAGAAACCCAGCATGTCGAACGAGTACGTCACTTTCGCGCGCAGAAAGCCCGTCCATTTGATGGACAAAGTTGAGCCAACCGCCATGCCCGCTAGATTGCGGTTTGAAGCCGGCGTGCAGCACCTCAGTCGCGGTCGGCCGCACGCCGTTACGTAGCTGAAAGTCCCGGTAGAAGGCCTCGAGCGCGTCGCCCGCAGACGTAGGCCGGAGAAGCAGTTCAAGGATATTCAAGGATTCCAACTCGTAGGTGACCTCGCACCCGTCCGGCCAGAGACGTTCGCCCCCCTTTATCCTCTCTAAGGCCAAGGCAAGGGCGCGATCCCCTTCCGGAACCCCGAGCAGCGCCCGCATCTTTGTTAAAAAAATTCGGTGATTCCCGATGTAGTCCACGACGGTCAGCTTAGCCTTGCCCTCGGCTTTGCGAAGCCCGCGGCCGAACTGCTGCAACCAAATGATCGCCGACTCTGTTGGCCGCAACATGAGGACGGTGTCGATCGATGGCACATCGACGCCTTCGTTAAACATGTCGACGGCGAACAGCACATCCAGCTCTCCGTCCCGCAATAGTTCTAGTGACGTAGCACGCGGGGCAGATCCAGCGGCGGAGTGGACGGCTACGGCCCGCTGGCCCGCGCGGCGAAAGTAGTCCGCCATAAAGTCTGCGTGGATTGTGGAGCAGCAGAACGCTAAAGTTCGAGTGCCGCGGTGCTTGAGAAACTGTTCCAGCGCATTCTGCGCCCTTGCCTGAGTTGCCACCGCCGCCGTGAGAGCCGCTTCATCGAACTTTGAGCTACGCCAGGGAATGTTGGCGTAATCGACGTCGTCGGGAACGCCAAAGTAGCTAAACGGCGACAACAGCCCTATCTCGATTGCCTCGAAGGCGTCGCAACGGAAAACGAGATTTTCCTGACAGAGGCCGAGAAGATCGCCGCCATCCGTTCTTTCGGGCGTAGCGGTGAGGCCCAACAGAAACTTAGGTGTGAAATGATCGATGAGGCGGCGATAAGTGCTCGCGGCGGCGTGGTGGAATTCGTCCATAACGATATAGTCGAAGAAGTCGGGCGAAAATCTTTGCAGATGGGCCGACCGCCCCAAAGTCTGGATCGATGCGAAGATGATGTCGGCGTGGGCGTCTTTTTGCAGACCTGTGTAGCGGCCGAGACGCGCATTTGGCTTGCACGATCGATAGGTCTCGATCGCTTGGGTTAGAATCTCCTCCCGATGAGCGACGAAAAGCACGCGACGAAACTCCGGCGCATCCGTGTCAAAGGCGCTAAGCCAAGTCTTTCCGAGGCCTGTGGCAAGAACCACGAGGCCGGCGCTGTA
>JAYUBD010000658.1:0-3060 GCA_043740995.1 Caulobacteraceae bacterium
TGGCGTCCGTTGAGCTGGCCAGGTCCGGGCCCCGGAAGGCGAGCGTCTTCTGGAAGCTGCCGTCCTTGTTCAGGATCAGGCCCGGCCCGATCAACGCCATCCAGGGCAGATGATCGAAAAGGCGTTCAGCCTTGGCGCGGTATTCTTTCAGGTAGAGCAAGGCGGGCCTCCCCTCTAGATTTCCGGCGTCAGATGCGGATGACGGCGGCGGTGATCGGGGCGGAAACGACGACGGAACCGCCGGTCCTCGCGCGACCGAGTCACGCGTCCCAATAGGGCTTCTGGCGAATGTGGCGCGCGAGCGCGTCGAAGAAGTACGAATCGCGCTTGGTCAGCCAGTAGGCGCCGGTGTGGACCGCCAGGCCGAGCGGGATGCCGATCCAGGGGACCTGGAGGCCGAGCGCCAGGACGGCGGTCAGAGTGCCGTTGAGCACCGCGATCATGCGGGGCACGCCGGCGATCGTCACGGGCTCCGAAAGGGAGGAGTGGAAGCCGATCTCGAAACCGTCGATCTCGGACTGAGCCACCTCAGAACGCCGCGCCGGCGGTCAGGTTGAAGAAGCTGGTGACGAAGGTCGTCGCCGTGAACGCGATGGCCAGGCCAAAGACGATGCCGACCCCCTTGCGCATCGCTGAGCCACCTTCGGCGAAGGCGAAGCCCAACCCGGTGAGGACGATGGCGATGACGCCGACCGCCTTGGCGACCGGGCCCGCCAGAGAATTCATGATCGTGGTGAGCGGGCCTTCCCACGGCATGGCGGTGCCGCTGCCGGACGCCCAGGCAGGACTAGCCAACATCAGCACGATGCCGGCGCCGATCATGACTGTCTGTGATCGACGCTTGAGGCGTGATGCAGCACCCATGGGTTGGCTGGGAGAAATCATCGTTCGGCGCCTTCCTGATCCGTACCGCCCGCGAAAACCGGGCCTACCATCGCGAAGTCTAGGCACTATCTAGCATCACGGGCGTTTGCGGCCAGAATGCGACTTGATGACGTTTCTTTACCAGAAACGCACAGTAGAGCTTGAGGAAGGCGGAGCGGAATCGCACTCGCCAGAACTGGTGGCCGCAGGGCGTTTTGGAGGCGTGGTTGAGGGCGTTTCGGGCGCGCAGGCGGCCATTCCTGGGCCGTTGCCCGAGTTTTGTGGGCTGACTTCCAGCTTGGCGGACTGAATCCAGCCCCATCCTCAAACCAAGGTGACCCTACGATTGCAAATGAGATGGATGAAGGAAGGCGAGCGTCGCCGCCCGGGAGGTGCTCAATCGGCGCGTCAGCTCGCCAGCCACAGGCGCGAGGGGGATTCCGAGTATGGGACGCTCCCGTGCGCTGTGATCTCTTTGCGACGTGCCGCAGATGCCAAAAAGGGCTTCGACCGTGTGCGGGTGAGCCACGTCGCGGTCGAAGCCCCTGGCGGTTAGGCGGACTAAAGGCCGCCCACCAGGCCGAACCTATCGGCGGTTGTAGTAGCCGTTGCCGTCGCGATTATTGTAGCTGTCCTGCCGGTCATGGCCGTTTTCGTGCGCGTCGTGCATGCGCTGGTGAAGCTGCTCCAGCTGCGCCTGGGTCGTCTCGGGGTCGAATTCGCCGCGACGCTGGTCGTAGTCGGCGTGGGCCCGAATGCGCTGCATGGCCCGATAGAAGCTGGAGGCTTGGCGACGGCTGTAGGCGCCATCGCTGACCCCGTGCTGAATGCCCTGCCAGATGTGTTGGTATTCCTGGTTGAAGTCGACGTAGCTGGCGCCGCCATTGTTCCAGGAATTGTCTTCGTCTTGATCTTGAACAACCGCCGGGGGGTGAGCCATAGTGATCGCAGGAATGGCGGCAGTCATCGCGCTCGTCGCCAGCAGAACGATAAAAAGCCTCTTCATGGTTTTGTCTCCAAGGTTGCGTCCCGATAGGGAGCGGAACGCACAGAGAAGCATCTCGGCTATGATCGAGGCCTGAGCGCCTCGGTTAGTTCGCGTTCATTGTCGCGGGCAGACTGGCGACGAACCTTGGTTTCGGCCTCGCCACCCCATCGCCTAAGAAGACCGGATCGGCCGACCCGAGCCCATGCCGACACTCAGCGTCGGGGATGACATGCAACGAGCCGGGAGGGCGCCCCCAGCTCGCTGCAGCTCGACTTGTTCGGGCAGGCCGGCGCGGTTAGGCGCAATAGTGTCGACGCCTGCGGGTTAATTCGCTCTTCGACAAGGGCGCGTCCTTCTTCCAGCCCATGCCGCCGCTAGTCGCGATCGTAGTAGGCGTGGTGACGCTCGTCGTCATGATGATGGTGGTGACCACGGTCGCGATAGTCTCGCTGGTCCTGATACTCGCCATACCCATAGCTCCGCCCGGCCCCGTATCGCGAGTCCCCGTTCCACCCCCGGTTCGACCCGGCGTAGGCCTGGGACGCCCATCGGTTTCCGGAACTGAAATAGCCATAGCCCTGCGGCGAGCCGTAGGAACCATGGGCGTAACCACTGGAATAGGCGCCATAGCTGCTCTGCTGATAGGGGGCGGCGTAATAGTCCCCGTAGCTGGCGGGGTGCGCCGAGACTGCGGCAGGGACAGCAATCAGGGCTGCAGCGCCAAGAGCTATCAGTGTGGACTTGAGGAGCATCGATTTCTCCGATCGGAAATGCCTTTACGGGCGTTGACCGGACCATGCGGGATGGGGGCTGAACGGCATGGGGACCGGCGGTTCAACCCCTGTTCACGTGAGGAGACCGCAGGGCTGACGCAAGTCATCGGCTCACTAGGTCGGCGCATCATCACGGTTTGCAAGGCTGCGACGCCAAGCGGGTGAGGCGACGAGGGATGTGTATCCCGCCTTCAGTCGATCAGCGCCGGCCAGGATCTGCGGTGAATTCTTCTGCTCCGGCGCTAGGGCGGAGAGCGCCAGATAGGGCCACAGATCGCTGCAGCTTTCGGAAACCTTGATCCATTCGTGCAGAAGTTCCTCATGGTCCGGGCCGAGTAGTCCAAAGTCCAGGAACGTCGAGATACGAAAACCTACAACATGGTCCTTCTTTACGCCCCGGCTCGCCCACAACGTCTTCGCCTTGCTATCTACAAA
>JAYUBD010000659.1:0-9903 GCA_043740995.1 Caulobacteraceae bacterium
CTCGCTCGCGCCGCCCAGGTCACGGTGCGGACGCTGGAGTCTGATCAGGCCAGCCGCGAAATCGTGGTCGCCTGGCGGGCGGGCTCGACCCGCGCAACCGAGGCCCGGCTGCTGGCGGGATTGTTCGGGGCGAACGTATAGGCGCTCAGTCCGCCAGTTTCCGGATCAGATAGGTGAATTCCAGGGCCACGCGTTCGGCGCGTTCGGCGAGGTTGGCCGAAGCGGCATGACCGCCATTGGTGTTTTCGAAATACAGAAACGGCAGGCCCATCGCCTGCATCCTGGCGGCCATCTTGCGGGCATGCACCGGCGTCACACGATCATCCTTGGTGGAGGTCACAAAGAACGGTTCGGGATAGGCGACCCCGGCCCTGAGATTATGATACGGCGAGATCGAGGCCAGGAAGGCCGCCTCCGGCGGATTGGCGACGCTGCCATACTCCCCGACCCATGACGCGCCGGCCCCGATCTGTTCATAGCGGAGCATGTCCAGCAGCGGCACCTGGATGACCACCGCCCGCCAAAGATCGGGATGCTGGTTCATTTCCACGCCCATCAACAGGCCGCCGTTCGAGCCGCCTTCGATGCCGAGACGGCGGGGCGAGGTGATCTTGCGGGCGATGAGATCCCGGGCCACGGCGGCGAAATCATCATAGACCAACTGCCGGCGGGTCTTCAGGCCCGCCTCATGCCAAGCCGGGCCAAATTCGCCGCCACCCCGGATATTGGCCAGCACATAGACGCCACCCCGCTCCAGCCAGGCCTTGCCGACCGTGGCCGAATAGGTGGGCAACATCGAGACCTCGAATCCCCCATAGGCGTAGAGCAAGGCGGGATTGGCGCCGTCCAGTTTCATCGACCTGGGATGGACCACGAAATACGGAATCTTCACCCCGTCGCTGGACACCGCTTCGAACTGCTGGACCTCGCTGGTCGAGGCGTCGAACCGGGCCGGCGCGGCTTTCACCAACAACTGAACGCCACTGGCGAGGTCGGCGCGCCACAGGCGGCTGGGGTCCAGGAACCCCTCCACGTGATAGTACAGGGTGTCGTCGCTTTCCCCGGCGGCGCTCAGGGTGACCGAAACATTGGGCGGCGTCTCCAGTGTGGACCCGCGCCAGGACCCGCCGTCCGGCGCGAAAGCGACCAGGCCGCCGCGAACATTGTCATACAGGGCGACCGCCACGCGGTTCCGGGTAACGGCCACCTGTTCGATGGACTGGCGCGGGCCCGGGGCCAGCAGCAGGGTGACCCGCGGCGGCAGACCGTCCCGCACGGCCTGAAGGTCGAGTCCGATCAGGGCGCCCTGCGGTAATGGGGCCGCGCCCGGCGCCGCCGTCCAATCCTGTTTGAGGCGAACGATCAGCCGCCCATCCAGCAGGCCTTCCACCGAGGCTTTCAGGGGCAGAGGCAGGCGGATCGCGCCCTTGGGTCCCAGAAGATAGGTTTCCGCTTCGAAAAAGCTCACTGCCCGAACGATCAGCACCGCCACGTGGCCCTGGCCGTCATGCAAAACAGTCGGATCGACGGACACATCGTCGGGCCGGCCGCGGAAGACTTCGGCAGCCTGATCAAGGTCCTGGCCGCGCTTCAGCGTCTTGACGATGAACGGATAGCTCGATGCGGTCAGCGACCCCGCGCCCCAGTCGCGGCTGAGGATCAGCGTATTGTCGTCAAGCCAGTCCGCATGTTGTTTGCCGCGCGGCAGATCGAAGCCGCCCTCCACGAATTGCCTGGCGACGGGATCGAATTCACGCACGCGAACCGCGTCTTCGCCGCCCTGCGACAGCCGCACCAGGCAGCGCGCATGGTTCGGCGGCGGACACAGGACCCCTTTCCACACCCAGTTGGCCCCCTCGGCGGCGGCCAGGGCGTCGAGATCGATGACCGTCTCCCACCGCGGAGTCGCCAGGGCATAGTCGTCGGCGGTCGTGCGACGCCACAGACCGCGAACATGGGCGGCGTCCTGCCAGAAATTATACACCGTCGTCCCAATGAGTTCCGGCTCCGGGATCCGGTCGGTGGCGTTGACGATCTCAAGAGTCTGGCCGTGCAGAACGGCATAGCGAGGATCGCCCTTGATTTGGCCCACGGATCGGGCGTTTTCCCGCTCCACCCAGGCCAGGGCGCGCCCGCCCTCGATCTCCTCCAACCACACGAAGGGGTCGGCATCAATGTGCGGCGGGACGGCGGGCGGCGCGGCGAGAGCCATGTTGCAAAGCACCAGTGCTGTGAAAGCGGTAATCAGCGAAAGGAAGCGCATGCCGACCTTCTCGCCGGGGGCGAGCGGCGTGTCCAGGCCGCCCGGGCGGCGCGGCTGCATACGGTGTGGGCGAACGGGGCGTTCCGGCCTAGTGTACGATCAAATGAGCCGCGATTTTCTCAAGATGAATGGTCTGGGCAACGATTTCGTCGTTGTGGCCCCGGGCGACGCGGCCTTCGCGCCGACACGGACAATGGCACGCGCCATCGCCGATCGATCAACCGGCATCGGCTGCGATCAGTTGATCGGCCTTGAGACGTCCAGGCGGGCTGATGCCTTCATGCGGATCTGGAACGCCGACGGCGGCGAGGTCGCCGCCTGCGGCAATGGCGCGCGATGCGTGGGCTGGCTGCTGATGGAAGCCAAGGGTGGCGATGCGGCCACCATCGAAACCGCCGCCGGCGTCCTGCACGCCTGGCGCGCGGACGGCGACCAGGTCACCATCGACATGGGGACGCCGGGATTGGACTGGCGCGACATCCCGCTCGCCTGGGCGATGGATACCCGAACCGTGCAACTGCGGATCGACGAGACGCTGGAAATGCCGGGCTGCGTCTCCATGGGCAATCCGCACGCCGTGTTCTTCGTATCGGATGCCGAGGCGGCGGCGATCGATCGTCTTGGACCGCGGATCGAACATCACTGGCTGTTCCCGGAACGCGCCAATGTCGAGTTCGCCCAGATTCTCGATCCGACCCATATCCGACTGCGAGTCTGGGAGCGCGGCGTCGGCATCACCCGCGCGTGTGGCACCGGCGCCTGCGCCACCCTGGTCGCCGCCTGCCGCCGGGGCCTGACTGGCCGATCGGCGACCCTGCACATGGACGGCGGTCCCCTGCGCGTGGAATGGCGTGAGGCCGATGATCACGTCCTGTTGACCGGGCCGGTCGTCGTCGACTTTGTTGGCCGCCTGCCGACGCTGGAGTTTGTTGCATGACCATACACCCCGCGCTCACGGTCGGTCGCACGGCGGTGATCACCGGCGCCGCTGGCGGCATCGGTCTGGCGGCGGCGCGGCGCTTCGCCGGCCTCGGCATGAATGTGCTGATGGCTGATCTGGCGGCAGACGCCTTTTCCGCCGCCGGCGAGGATGTCCACCGCTTGGCCGCCCCCGGAGCGGTGGTCGAGACCTTGGCGACCGATGTATCCGACTATGACCAGGTCGTCCGCTTGCGGGACCACGCCTTGCGCCGGTTCGGCGATGTGGCCGTGTTAATGAACAATGCCGGGACGGGGGGAGGCGGCCACGCTTTCGAGCGCCGGCAGGACTGGGCGCGGGTGCTGGGAATCAATCTGGGGGGCGTGATCAACGGCGTTCAGGCCTTCACCCAGACAATGATCGATCAGGACCGCCCGGGCCTGATCATCAATACCGGCTCGAAACAGGGGATCACCACACCGCCCGGCGATACTGCCTACAATGTGAGCAAGGCCGGCATCAAGGTCCTGACCGAAGGCCTGCAGCACACGCTGCGCGGCTCGCCCGGCCGCCACGTCACGGCGCATTTGCTGGTCCCCGGCTTCACCTTCACCGGCATGACCCGCCGCTCCGGCGAAAAGCCGGCGGGGGCATGGACGGCCGATCAGGTGATTGACTTCATGCTGCAAGGGCTGGCGGCGGGCGATTTCTACATTCTCTGCCCTGACAATGACGTGACGCGGCAAATGGACAATGCCCGCATCACCTGGGCCGCCCAGGACATCACCCGGAACCGGCCGCCGTTGTCGCGCTGGCACCCCGATTTCTCCGAGGCGTTTGCCGCCTTCATGGCCGGCGAGGGCTAGGCGTGGACGGATCCCTCGCCCCGGACCTCGCCTTGCAAGGCGTCGAGGTGGTCACCTTCGGCTGCCGGCTGAACGCCTGTGAATCCCAGGCCATTCGCGAACAGGCGGCGAAGGATGGCGTCAGCGATACGGTGGTGTTCAACACCTGCGCCGTCACCGGCGAAGCGGTGCGCCAGGCGCGGCAGGCGATCCGCAAGGCCAGGCGCGAGCGGCCGGGTGCGCGCCTGATCGTCACTGGTTGCGCCGCCCAGATTGATCCCGCCGGTTTCGCCGCCATGCCCGAGGTCGATCTGGTGCTTGGCAACGCGCAAAAGGCCTCTCGGGGCGCGCTGACGGCGGAAGGCCCGCGGGTACGGGTCAACAGTATCATGTCGGTGCGGGAGACCGCCGGGCACCTGATCGCCGGGCTGGCGGATCGGGCGCGGGCCTATGTCGAGATCCAGAACGGTTGCGATCATCGCTGCACCTTCTGCGTCATCCCCTATGGAAGAGGACCATCCCGCTCGGTGCCGGCCGGGGCGGTGGTCGAGCAGGTGCGTCGGTTGGCGTCGTCCGGTTATCGCGAGGTTGTGCTGACCGGCGTCGACCTCACCAGTTGGGGCGATGATCTGCCGGGCGCGCCGAAACTGGGCGGTTTGGTGCGCCGGATCCTGCGGGGCGCCCCCGATCTCGACCGACTGCGGCTCTCCTCGATCGACGCCGCGGAGATCGATGACGACCTGATGGCCTGCCTGGCCGAGGAGCCGCGGCTCGCGCCCTATCTGCACCTGTCGCTACAATCGGGCGACGACCTGATCCTTAAGCGGATGAAGCGCCGCCACTCGCGCGCCGACGCCCTGAGCCTGATCGCCGCTGTCCGTCGGGCGCGGCCCGACACCGCGTTCGGGGCTGATTTTATCGCGGGGTTTCCCACCGAGTCCGACGCGGCGTTCGAAAATACGCTTAATCTGGTGGAAGAGGCCGGTCTCGCCTACCTGCACGTGTTCGCCTACAGCCCGCGCCCGCAAACCCCGGCGGCGCGAATGCCCCCGGTTCCGCATGCGGTGATCAAGGCGCGCGCCGCGCGGCTGCGGCTGGCCGGCGACGTGGCCCTGGCGCGGCACCTTGATCGCCAGACCGGTCGCCGACTCATCGTGCTGGTTGAGCGCGCCGGTCAGGCGCGCGCCGCCGATTTCACGGAAATCGCGTTTGAAGGCGACGCGGCGGCGGGCAGCCTGATCGAGGGCGTGGTCAGCGGACACGACGGCCGCCGCGCCCGGTTGATCGACTGGCGCGCCGGCCATGCCGAAAATCCAATAAATCTTCCTCCCTCGCTTTCGGGGAACGATCGAGACGAAGTCCGCGGCGGGGCTCTTAAGGACGCGGCCCCCAGGCCTCGCCAGTCCCCACCCTGACGGCGGAGCCTATCCTTTAGGCGCGCTTTGCGCGAGCCGGCGGCCGCCCGTCCTCCGCAAGCCGCGGAGGGAGAGTCGCGGACGATAAATTTGTTAATTTTTCCAACATTTTACGCCTGTGCCCGGCCAGGCGGTCGCCTCATACACCCCCCGGGCGATGGCCCGCGCCAGACAGTCGGCGGCCAGGGCGCCCAGCCGGGTCAAGGTGAAATCCACCGGGTCGCTCAAGGGCCTCAGGCCCGTGGCCAGGGCGAACACCACGTCGCCGTCAAAGAGCGCATGGGCGGGGCGGATGGCGCGGGCCAGGCCGTCCTGCGCCATGATGGCGACGCGGCGGGCCTGGGCGGGGGTGAGGATGGCGTCGGTGGCCACACAGGCGATGGTGGTGTTAGCGCCCGGCAAGGGATCGCGCTTGGCGAGGCCCCAATCGTCCGGCTCACCGCCGCCCGCGCCGAGGGGAAGGCCGCCAAACTCACCGTCGATCTCATAGGGCGAGGCCCAGAAGGCGCGGCCGCCCGAACTCACCACCGAGCCGAAACTGTTCACCGCCGCCAGGGCCCCGACGGTGAAGCCGTCATGGGTGACTACCGAGGCGGAACCCACGCCGCCCTTCAACAGGCCGGCCATCGCCCCGGCCCCGGCTCCGGCGGTTCCCAGATCGAAGGTCACCCGCGCGGCCTCCACCGCCCGGCGCCCCAGCGCCGCATAGGGCGGCGACTCGTCCCAGCGCTTGTCGCCGCCATTGGCCAGATCATAGAGGATGGCGGCCGGCACGATCGGCGCACGCGGTACGCCGGGCAGGGTTGCCAGGCCATAACCCCGCCCACGGGCGCCCAGCCAGACGGCCACGGCGTCGGCGGCGGCGAGCCCATAGACCGAGCCGCCGGACAGCACCACGGCGTCCACCGCCTCCACCAGGGTGTCCGGCGCCAGGGCGTCGGTCTCGCGCGTGCCTGGCGCGCCGCCGCGGGCGTCCACCGCGCACACCGCGCGGGCGTCCGGCAGCAGGACGGTGACGCCGGTGCGGCAGGCCGGGTCATGCGCCTGACCGACCTTCAGGCCGGGGACATCGGTGATCAGATTGAGAGGGCCGGGACGCGCGCGCATACCGAGGGCCGTCGCACGCCGGCGGCGGCGCTGTCCAGGTTTCACCGGCGGACGAAGGCGGGTACGGTGGGTTCCACAGCAGCCGCCAAGGAAGCGCCCATGCGTCTCTTCACCGCTCTCGCCGTGTGCTTTCTGATCGGGAGCGTCGCCCAGGCACGATCGACCGCGCCGCATCATGGCGCGATGGTTGATGCCGCCAACCCCCTGGCGGTTGAGGCGGGGCTAAAAGTGTTGCGGGCCGGCGGTTCGGCGGTGGATGCCGCCGTCGCGGTGCAGGCGGCGCTTGGCCTGGTCGAGCCGCAAAGTTCCGGCCTCGGCGGTGGCGCCTTTCTGACCTATTACGACGCCCGCACCCGGCAGGTCACCGCCTATGACGGCCGCGAAATGGCCCCGGCCGCGGCGACGCCGGGCCTGTTTCTGAAAGCGGACGGGGCGCCGCTGTCCTTTGCCGAAGCGGTGTTGTCCGGGCGTTCGGCGGGGACGCCGGGCGCGATGGCCATGCTCGCCCTGGCGCAAAAGGACCATGGCCGCAGGCCCTGGGCCTCGCTGTTCGCGGCGACCGAAACCCTGGCGACGGACGGCTTCCCGGTGTCGCCCAGACTGGCCGGGATGATTGCCAGCGGCGCGCCCCAGGCCAGGGCGCCCGACGTGGTCGCCTATTTCTCCAACGCCGACGGCACGCGCATGAAGGTCGGCGACCGCTTGCGCAATCCCGCCTATGCCAAAACGCTGCGCCGCCTCGCCGCCGAGGGACCGAGCGCGCTGCTCGGCGGACCGGTCGCCCGCGACATCGTCGCGCGCTTGTCTAAAGGCCCCTTGCCGGGCGGCATGACCGTCGAGGACCTGGCGGCCTATCGACCGCGGAAGGCCGCGGCGCTGTGCCGGCCCTATCGTCAATGGATCGTCTGCGCGCCCGATGCGCCGTCCGGCGGCCCCGCCACGTTGGAGGGGATGGGCCTGCTGGCGCGCACGGACATCGGCGCCCATGGACCCGCCGATCCGCGCGGTTGGCTGCAACTCGCGCTGGTCCAGCGTCTGATGTACGCCGACGATCTGCGCTATGTCGGCGACCCGGCCTTTGTCAGCGTGCCGACAGCCGGCATGCTCGACGGCGCCTATCTTGACGCCCGCGCGCGCCTGATCGGCGATCGGGCCGGCCCCGCCCCCGGTCCCGGCCACCCCGCCGGCGCCCCGCGCCGAGGCCCCGACGCCACCCGGGAGCCCGGCGGAACATCCTCGTTCGTCATCGTCGATTCGTTCGGCGATGTGGTGTGCATGACCACCACGGTCGAGAGCCTGTTCGGCGATGGCCGAATGGTGGACGGTTTTTTCCTCAACAATCAGCTCACCGATTTCTCGTTCTCGCCCAGCGACCGGGACGGCGCGCCGGCGGCCAATGCGGTGGGGCCGCGCAAGCGACCGCGCTCGTCGATGTCGCCGACCATCGTGCTTGACCGTGATCGTCGTTTCGTCGCCGCCGTCGGCTCGCCGGGCGGCCTCGCCATTCCCGCCTATGTGCTGAAAGCCCTGGTTGGCGTACTCGACTGGAACCTGACCATGCAGCAGGCCGTGGACCTGCCGAACCTGATCGCGCTCGGCGACAATTTCATCGGCGAGACGGCGAAGTTCCCTCCGGATGTGCTGCACGGCCTCGCCGACCGGGGCGTGAGCCTGCGGGGCGGTTTCGCGGCGGAGGGCTCGGGCCTGCACGGCATCGTGCTGAAAGACGGCATCCTGGAAGGCGGCGCCGACCCCAGACGCGAAGGCGTCGCGCGCGGCTGTTGCTGAGCGCCGCGGCGCCTAATCTTCCAGCAGCGCCACCGCCCGGGTCCAGCCGGCGGAGCCGTTCTTCACCTTGACCGGAAAGCAGATCACCTCGAATCCGTGCGCCGGCAACGCCTCCAGATTGTGCAGTTTTTCCATCTGATAGTAGCCGATCTCCCGCCCGGCCTTGTGGCCCTCCCAGATGATCGAAGGATCGCGATCCTTGGCCCAGCGTTTTGCCGTGTGGCTGAACGGGGCGTCCCAGGACCAGGCATCCGTGCCCACCACACGCACGCCCAGCCGGGTAAGATAGAGGGTCGCCTCGCGCCCCATGCCGCAGCCGGCATGCAGGTAACCGTCTTCGCCATACAGTGCGCCGGCCCGGGTGTTAACCAGGACGATATCCAGAGCGCTGAGCCGGTGGCCGATCCGGACCAGCTCGGCCTCCACCTCGGCGGCGGTGACCACATGGCCGTCGGCCACGTGGCGGAAGTCGAGCTTGACGCCGGGGCGATAGCACCAGTCGAGGGGGGCCTTATCGATGCTGTCGGCCCGCCGCGCGCCGCCCGGCAGCGCGCTGTCCTGAGTCGGATGGAAGTGCCAGGGGGCGTCCATGTGCGTGCCGTTGTGGGTGGAGATCGTCACCGTTTCCACCGCCCAGCCCTGCCCATCGGGCATGTCGGCGGCGGTCAGGCCGGGAAACGAAGCGGCCATCTGCGGCACGCTGTCGCCGTGCGCCGTATAGTCGATCCGCACCTGCATGCCCGGCGGATCGGAGGGCGTCCCCATTTCCAGTGGGATTGAAATGTCGATCAGTCTGCGGGTCATGCCGGGCTCCTGATCACACCCCTCCGGGCGCTGGCAATCTTAATTCGAACACCGTACCGTCCTGGCCGGTGGAGACCAGCATCAGGTCGCCACCGTGGCCCTGGGCCAGTTCGCGGGCGATGGCGAGGCCCAGACCGGTGCCGCCGCGCCGCGTTGATGCCGCGAAGGGCTGGAACAGATTGAGCCGCGCGCGCTCCGGCAGGCCCGGACCATTGTCGGCGAGGCGGAGGGTCTGCCAGCCTCCCTCCGCGCGCAGGGTGGTGGTGACTGAACCCCGGCCCGCCAAACCGTCGGCAAAGTCCGTCGCCGTGTCGATGGCCTCGCGCGCATTGCGCAGCAGATTAACCAGGATGCGGTGAAGCTGCTCGGTGTCCGCCACGACCCGAGCGCCCGCGACCACGTTGTTGATCAGGCAAACGCCCTCGCTCGTCAGGCCGGCATCCTCGGCGGCGGCGTCCAGTGCGGCGCGCAGGTGAATTGGTCGTCGTTCAGGCGCGGCCTCGGCGCTGCTGCCGAAGGTCAGAACATTCGACGCCAGGGTGATGGCGCGGTCGAGGGCGCGCTCCAGCCGCGGCAGGGCCTGGGCCACCTTGGGATCGCCCGAACTGGCCATCCGTTCCGAGGCGATCTGGGCGCTGGTCAGCATGTTGCGTAGGTCGTGATTGATCTTGGCCACCGCTTCGCCGAGCGCGGCCAGACGCGCACGCGATGCCAGCGCGGCGCGTAGGTCCAGCTGCATGCGGCCCAGCTCGTGCTCGGCGC
>JAYUBD010000660.1:0-3034 GCA_043740995.1 Caulobacteraceae bacterium
GCCATCAACCGCTTCATCGCCGAGCACAACCAGCAGCCAAAACCCTTCACCTGGACCGCCGACCCAGACAAAATCATCGCCGCTGCAAGCCGGGGGCACAAAACGTTGGATTCAATCCACTAGGGTACCCATGTTGCGCACTTGCTGGGTGCGCCAGAAGTCGCCGTCGAAGTGGAAGCTGAAAAACACACGGCGCGCCATACTGCCCTCCTGTGGTGAACTTTCGCCATTTACATGCTTTGATTGACCCTCGATACGACCTTACGGCAGCGCTAAGGCGCTGAGCCGGGCCGCTGGGCACGATGCCAACTCCCCTGACGGCCCGCCGTTGACGCCGTTGGCGCCGTTACCAGGTCGCAGGCTTTTGAAGATCTCCGGCCGGGGTGATCATGATGTCGGGAAACTGCGCCGCCGCCAGAAGGTGTGTGCGAGGCTCGATTTTGAAATCGGCCAACGCTTTCAGTTCGATGCTGCCTTTCGGCCGTGGTGGAACCAGGCCGACGATGAGACCGCAATCCGCCTTGGCCATGCGGATCGGCGTCAGTAGGTCGGAATCGTTGGAGATGACGACGGCGTGGGTACATGCGCTCCGGTAGGCATCGCGAAGCAGGTGGGCCGCTAGATTGACGTCAGAGCCCTTTTCTTCGGATTTGAAGACCCAGCTCTTAACGACCTCGCCGGCGGCGTCGGTTTTAAGGACGGGTTTGCCTTTGGCGCGCCGCCAACGGCCGGTGGCAGGATCTGAATCCACGACAGCTTGGCTGACGACGGAGCTCATGAACGAGCCGTAGTGAATTTCGACGCGGGGCAAGGTGGCCACGGCATGCAAATAGGCGAGCTGGCGCGTGGGCTGGTCCAGATCGTTGGGCCGCGCATCGACCTTGGCGGTGAAATAGTAGATTTTCTGGACGTCGTTTTTGGGCAGGAGGCTGTCGCAGAACCGTTCCAGGTCCAACCACTTGTACGGAGTGCCCTTCAGCAGCCCGTAGTAGAGGTTGAACCCATCGATGTAGACATGGGTAGTCACATGAAGCCTTGGCCAGAAAGAGCTACGGCGGGCTTTCGCCCGCCGCGCGCCCGGCGGCCGAAGCCAGACGGGGGAGTTGTGTGCTCCATATAGAAGATGCAGCATGATTTTGCAAACACCCGGCCCTCGCTATTTCGACGCTCTCGCCCAGTCGATCCTGCAGAAGTGCACCCCTGTGGCCCCATGACGGCCTGTGCGTCGGGCGATGTTTCGATAAATCGCGCGCGTTCCCTCCCCTACTCCCGATCGGGCTGGCCGTCTGCGCCGCGGGCGGCGGGCCGTCCGAGCCAGCAGGCCCCTTCCCCTCATCAAGTTTGCCTTGACCGAATCGGTCGCGCTTCGCAATGCTGACAAATGCACGTGTGCACAAATGCACAGGTGCCAGGGTGCACAATGCGGATTATCGCCATAGCTATGCAGAAGGGCGGCGTGGGAAAATCCACCCTCACCCGCTCCCTTGCCGTCGCCGGTACGCAAGCCGGATTGAACGTCCTCGCGCTGGACATGGACGCCCAGCAGAGCACGCGGCAATGGCGCGATCGGCGTGACGCTCCCCTCCCCCTGGTTATATTCACAACCGAAATCGACCTTGGGCGCGAACTCGATAAGGCGCGCGCCGCGGGATGCGATCTGGTCTTGATCGACACGCCGCCAGCGCGGAGCACCGAGGCCCCCGCCGCCGTCGAAGTGGCGGACCTGGTGCTGATGCCATGCTCGCCGGACATCGAGGCTTACGAGCAGCTTCCGCGCACCCTTCGGTTGGCCCGCACAACCGGCAAGCCGGCCGCGGTGGTCTTGACCATGGCTACGCCCAATAGTCGTAGCGAGGAAGAAACGGCCAGGGGGGTGTTTGAGGCGATCGGCGCGCCCATGGTTCCGGCCGTGATTCATCGGCTGAAGGTGCATCGGGATGCGAGCAGGGAAGGGGTCACGCCCCAGGAATTGGAGCCAGACGGCAAGGCCGCGTCGGAGATCGCCGCGCTTTGGCAATGGATTTGTGCAGAGTTGCACATTGGCACAGATGCAAATGTGCACACTAGCACAAGTGCACGTGTGCAGAGGCGGAGCGCGTGATGGCCAAACCGGCAAAGGCGGCGGACTTCCTCGCCAAGATGAACCTTGGCGGCGAGGCCGAAGCGCCACCTCCAGTGCCCGCCGCCACGGCCGCACCGGTGGCGAAGTCTCCACGTCGTGAGACGCCCACGCCGGTCGCAAAGGTTCCTGGGGCTTCCCGACAGGGGTTGAAACATATCGGCGCCTATCTGGACCGCGAAACGGTCGAGAAGATCGCCCTGCTGCGCGCTAGGCTGGACCTGGACAACTCCGAGCTGGTCCGCCACGCGATCGAGCGGCTCTATGCCGCCGAAGGCGCCAAGCGGAAGTTTGGCGACGCATGAGCCGCCGTCCCGACCCGCACCCGATCCGCGACTTCTTCATCGCCGACATCATCGACTACGCGCCTAAAGACGAACGGGCGATGATGGAGCGGCCGTTTTTCTCGCTGGCAAAGCGGAAGCGCAACAAACCCATTGAATATGAGAGCGATGACGCCTCGGTCTGGGTGAGGGTTAAGGCGCACCCCGAATATGGCATGGCGACCATATGGGATGCTGACATCCTCATCTGGTGCATTTCGAAGATCGTTGCCGAGCGAGACAAGGGTAAAAACCTAGAGACGCCGACGATTCACACGACGCCCTATGAGCTTTTGAAGGGTATCGCGCGCGGCACGAGCGGCACGGAGTATCGCAGGCTCTTCGAGGCGATGCGGCGACTTCGCTCGACCTCGATTGAAACCAACATCAGGGGCGGCAGAAAAGGCTTCGCGGATTTCAATTGGCTCGCTGAAATCGAAGGGGAGGGGAATATCGATTCCCCCGAACAGATGGAGTCCGTTCGATCGCTCGCACTCACGCTTCCGAGCTGGATCTATCGGGCGATCATAAAGAGCGAAAACGTGCTCACCCTCGACCGCGAGTATTTTTTGCTCACCGGCGGGCTCGATCG
>JAYUBD010000661.1:0-3031 GCA_043740995.1 Caulobacteraceae bacterium
CGCTTGCGACGGCGATTTGACGCGGGTGAGCCGGATCGTAAAACTTGGCGGGTTTGTGCAGGCCGGGCCGTCGTTTTTTGATATTCCCAAGGTGATCAACGGCGCATCCGACCTGATGGTCGAGGTGTTCGGAGACCTGGGCCGCCATGCGCGCTCGTCCGTCGGCGTCTATCGCCTCCCCCTCAATTTCGCCGTCGAAATCGACGCCATCGTCGAGGCGTCATGAATTCTCAATTCGGTGAATCCTGGGAGCGGCTTTTTCATCCGGCGATCGCTCATCGTGGGCTGTGGTCGAGGAACGGGGCCCCGGAAAACTCGCTGGGCGCCTTCCAGGCCGCCACCGCCGCCGGCTATGGAATTGAGCTTGACGTCCAATTGACTGCCGATGGCGACGCGGTGGTCTTCCACGACGCGACACTTACCCGGATGACCGGGGCCGCGGGACGGATCGCCGACCACACCACCGATGAACTTTCGAAGCTACGCCTCGCGGGGACCGACGAAACGATCCCCACCCTGGCCGAGGCTCTGGCGGTGGTCGGCCACCATGCCATGGTGCATATCGAGATCAAGATACCGTACGGAGAGGTGGGACCCCTGGAGCGGCGGGTTTGCGATATCCTGATCGATCACAATGGTCCAACCTGCGTGATCGGCTTCAACCCCTATTCCCATGCTTGGTTCGCCGACCATCAGCCGACCATCTTGCGCGGCCTCGATAGTTATTCTTATGTGGGAGGTGACGCCAAACACCTCGCGCCGGAACTTCGCAAACGCTACGCGGATCTCAAACACGTCTCGATTGCGCGCCCACACTTCCTGGCCCTCGGCCTCGACATGTTGCCGAGTTCCAAGGCGGACGCCTTTCGCAAGCGCGGCATGCCGGTGATTGCCTGGACTGTTCGAGACCCAGCCGAATGGGACAAGGTCAAGGGTCACTGCGACAATTTGATCTTCGAGGGCTTTGCCCCGTGACAGGGCCTTCGGCCCGGCCGTCGGCGCGTGGGAAGGCTGTCGTCAGTGTTCACCGTCGTATTTCGGAGATTGGCCGCGAGGCGTGGAGTGCCTGCGCCGGTGCTTTGGACTATCACGCTAATCCCTTCATAGCCTATGATTTCCTTGATATTTTGGAAGATTCGGGCTGTGTTGCCGAGCGCAACGGCTGGGCGCCGCAGCACTTGGCCGCGCACGATGAGACCGGAGGCATCGCGGCGGTCATGCCGCTCTATCTCAAGTCTCACAGCCAAGGCGAATACATCTTCGACCACGCCTGGGCCGATGCCTATGAACGCGCCGGCGGTCGCTATTACCCGAAACTGGTGGCAGCTTCGCCGTTTTCGCCGGTCACCGGGCCGCGCCTGATGGTCAGGGATGGCCAATCGCGTGAAGAGGGGCAGGCCATGCTGCTGGAGGGGGGCCTTGCGCTTTGCGAGCGGTTCGGCGCTTCGACATTCGGTGTGAATTTTTCACTGCACGACGAATGGCAGTTCATGGGCGAGCGGGGCATGCTGCTGCGCCAAAACCAGCAATATCATTGGTGCAATCCCGGCTACGCGACGTTCGACGATTTTCTGGCCGTCCTGTCTTCGGGACGCCGGAAGACCATCCGCCGCGAACGACGTGACGCCGTAGCGGGCCTGGACATCATTCGGCTGACGGGAGCCGATCTGACCGAGGATCACTGGGACGCGTTCTTCGCCTTTTACACGGACACCGGAGCACGCAAGTGGGGGCAACCCTATCTGAACCGGCGGTTCTTTTCCTTGCTGGGCGAACGCATGGGCGACCAGGTGCTGTTGATCATGGCGCGGCGGCAAGGCCGATGGATCGCCGGCGCTCTAAACCTGCTGGGCGCGGATTGCATCTATGGTCGGAATTGGGGCTGCCTCGAGGACGTGCCGTTCCTGCATTTCGAGCTCTGTTATTACCAGGCCATCGAACACGCCATTCTGACGGGCCTGCAGAGGGTGGAGGCCGGGGCGCAGGGCCAGCACAAGATCGCCCGAGGCTATCTGCCGACAGCCGTCTATTCCGCCCACTACATTGCCGATCCCGGCCTGCGCGCTCCGGTCGCCCGGTTTCTGGACGAGGAGCGCCGCGCCGTGCAGGGAGAAATGGACTGGCTGGCCGAGGAATATTCACCGTTCCGCCAGGCATCGGCATGACCATCGCCGCCAAACCCTGGCCGCCGGAGGTAGAGCTGCGCGGCGGCGGCGCTCATCTGGTTCCCCTGCGCCCGAACCACGCGGAGGCGCTGGCCGAAGCGGCGCGCGACGGTGAACTTTGGCGGCTGTGGTACACCCATGTGCCGGCCCCCGAGGCGATGGACGACGATATCACCAAGCGGCTGACCTGGCGCCAGGAAGGGTCGTGGCTGCCTTTCGCGGTGCTGGACGCCGCGACCGGGGTTGCGGTGGGCATGACCAGCTATCTGCATATCGATGCCGACAATTGCCGGGTCGAGATCGGCGCGACCTGGTACCGCCGTTCGGTGCAACGCACAGCGTTGAACACCCAGTGCAAGCGCCTGCTGCTAGCCCACGCCTTCGAAACCCTGAACTGTATCGCCGTGGAGCTGCGCACCCATCGACTCAACACCCAGAGCCGCCGCGCGATTGAACGTCTGGGCGCCCAGCTCGACGGTGTTTTGCGCTGTCACAGCCGCGACGGGGCCGGCAACCTGCGCGACACCTGCGTCTATTCGATCACCGCGGCCGAATGGCCAACGATCAGGGCGCACTTGGATTGGCAGCTGGAAAAGGCGCGATAGGGCCGGGCGCTTCTTGCAGCGTCCCAGGCGGTGCGCGGCGGCGTCGACCGCATTGAAGGCCGCCCGCGAGGCGGTATATGTCTACTGGGCGTCCGTCAGGTTCGGCCATGGCACGTCGCGGGGGGCTTTGCTAGAAACAGGGCTCAACCAGCAGGACTTCACAAGCATGAGCCTCGAAGGCGTCTACGATCAGGACAATCTGTTCGCCAGAATCATCCGGGGGGGAATTCCGGCCGCCCGGCTGTTTGAGGACGCCGACAC
>JAYUBD010000662.1:0-3028 GCA_043740995.1 Caulobacteraceae bacterium
TTGGGCAAGCATGAGGCTATTGGCGAGGCGTGCGGATGCTCTGCGATACGGTTTGGCGACAGGCGCGATTGGCGACCATGAACCCGGCGCTGCCGGGACTGGGCTTGATCGACGACGGCGTAATCGCCTGCCGCGCGGGCGTCATCGTCTATGCCGGGCCGGCGGATGCGGCGTCGGCGCTTGACGCTCGGCGGGTCATCGATTGCCGGGGGCGATGGATCACTCCGGGGCTGATCGATTGCCATACGCATCTGGTGTTCGCCGGGGACCGCTCGAGTGAGTTCGAGCTGCGGTTGCGCGGCGCCGCCTATGAGGACATCGCCAAGGCTGGCGGCGGGATCGTCTCCACCGTCGCGGCCACCCGCGCCGCGAGCGAGGCCGAGCTGCTGGTCGGCGCGCTGGGTCGGCTCGACGCCCTGATCGCCGAAGGCCTGACCACGATTGAGATCAAGTCCGGCTACGGCCTGACCGTGGAGGACGAGATCAAGCAATTGCGCGTGGCGCGTCGTCTGACCGAGCACCGGTCCGTCGCCGTAAAAACCAGCTTGCTTGGGGCCCACGCCGTGCCGCCGGAATTTATCGACCGGCCCGACGCCTATATCGACCTGGTGTGTCGCGAGATGATCCCCGCCGTCGCCGCCCTGGCGCTCGCCGACGCGGTGGACGTGTTTTGCGAGAGCATTGGCTTTACGCCCCTGCAGACGCGACGGGTGTTCGAAGCGGCGCGCGCTCATCGCCTACCCGTTAAAATCCACGCCGAACAACTGTCCAATCTGAACGGGGCCAGCCTCGCCGCGAAATTTTCGGCGCTGTCGGCGGATCACCTCGAACACCTGGACGAGACCGGGGTCTCGGACATGGCGGCCGCCGGGACCGTCGCCACCCTGTTGCCGGGCGCCTTCTACTTCATGCGCGAGACCCAATGCCCACCGGTCGATCGGCTCCGCGTGGCGGGCGTCCCCATCGCGCTCGCCACCGACTGCAACCCGGGCACCTCGCCCCTGACATCGTTGTTGTTGACCATGAATATGGGGGCGACTCTGTTCCGCCTGACCGTCGATGAGTGCCTGATCGGGGTCACCCGCAATGCCGCGCGCGCCCTGGGGATGGGCGATGAGGTCGGCGTTCTCCAGGCGGGAAAACGCTGCGACCTGGCGATTTGGGACATCGAGCGTCCCGCCGAACTGGTCTACCGCATGGGGACCAATCCGCTGCACGCCCGTGTTTGGTGGGGACAATGACGGCCGTCACGATCACGCCGGGCGCCACCCCCTTGTCGGCGTGGCGGGCCATCTATCGAGGCGCGCCGGCCCATCTCGATGCCGGCGCCGCCGAGGCGATATTCGCCAGCGCGGCGGCGGTGACCCGGATCCTGGCCAAGGGCGCTCCGATCTATGGGATCAATACCGGATTTGGAAAGCTGGCGAGCGTCAGTATCGAAACGGCTGATCTGGAAACCCTGCAGCGAAATATCGTGTTCTCGCACGCGGTCGGCGTCGGTCCCGCCATGCCGGACAGCATAGCCCGCCTGATGATGGCCCTGAAACTGGCCTCTCTGGCTCGCGGCGCCTCGGGTGTGCGGCCCGCCACGATCGCGCTGCTGCAGGCCATGCTCGACCAGGGTCTGACCCCGGAGGTTCCGGTCCAGGGATCGGTCGGCGCATCTGGCGACCTGGCCCCCCTCGCGCACATGGCCGCGGCGATGATCGGGCACGGGCGGATTACCGTGGTGGGACAATCGCGGCCCGCCGGCGAGGCTCTGTCGCGGGCGGGGCTCGCGCCGCTGACCCTGGGACCCAAGGAAGGCCTCGCCCTGCTGAACGGCACGCAGTTTTCCACCGCCTATGCCCTGGCCGCCCTGTTCGAGGCCGAGCGTTTGTGCCAGTGCGCCCTGATCACCGGCGCCCTGGCGACCGAAGCGGCGGCGGGCTCCGACACGCCATTTGACCCGCGCATCCACAAGCTGCGCGGCCATGCCGGCCAAATCGACGCGGCGGCGGCGCTGCGGGCGCTGATGACCGGCTCCGCCATCCGGGCGTCTCACCTGGCGCAGGATACCCGCATCCAGGATCCCTATTGCCTGCGCTGCCAGCCGCAGGTGATGGGCGCTGTCCTCGATATCCTGCGCCAGGCGGCCCACTCCCTGGCGATCGAGGCCAATGGCGTGACCGACAACCCGCTGATCTTCGCGGACACCGACGAGGCCTTGTCCGGCGGCAATTTCCATGCCGAGCCGGTGGCCTTCGCCGCCGACATCATCGCCCTGGCCCTGTGCGAGATCGGCTCGCTCGCCGAACGGCGGGTGGCGATGCTGATGGATTCAGGAATATCCGGCCTGCCCGCCTTCCTGACCGCCCATCCGGGCCTGAATTCCGGCCTGATGATGATCCAGGTCACCGCCGCGGCCCTGGTGTCGGAAAACAAACAGAAGGCCTATCCCGCCAGCGTCGATTCCATCCCCACCTCCGCCAATCAGGAGGATCACGTTTCCATGGCGGCGCATGGGGCGCGACGCCTGATGGAGATGGTCGACAATACCCGCGCGATCATCGCCATCGAACTGCTGTCCGCCGCCCAGGGCTGCGATTTCCGTGCGCCGTTGACCTGCGGCCCTACCTTGCAAGCGGCCAGGGGCGTTCTGCGGGATCAGGTCGCGATGTTGCAGGCCGATCGCCCCCTGCAAGGCGATCTCGCGGCCGCCATCGCCCTGGTCCGCGACGGCGCCATCCTGCCGTCGCCAGACGCGGTGACGCTTCCAGGCGTCTGTGAGGCGGCATGACGACTCCGTGGCTGAGTGTCCAACCGGGCGCGGCGCCGCTGATTGTCAGCCTGCCCCACACCGGCACGGAGATTCCGCCCGATATCGAGGCGACGCTTATTGATCCTTGGCTGGCGCGCAAGGACGCCGATTGGTGGGTGGACCGATTGTACGATTTCGCGGTGGATCTCGGCGCCACGCTGGTGCGCACCGCGATGTCGCGCGCAGTGATCGACGTCAATCGCGACCCGTCCGGCGCCTCGCTCTATC
>JAYUBD010000663.1:0-3028 GCA_043740995.1 Caulobacteraceae bacterium
CCGGCATCCAAGTGATCCCATGACCCTCGCAATCGACCGCATCGACAGGCACTTGGGGCGCATACCCGCCCTGGTCGGCGTTTCCCTCGAAGCGCGGGACGGCGAGTTCCTGACAGTTCTGGGGCCGTCGGGGTCCGGCAAGACGACCCTGCTGCGCGTGCTGGCCGGACTGGGGACCCTCGACCATGGCGGGGTGTTCCTGAATGGGGAGGACTTTTGAAGCTCTTCGCCGCGCCGGTGGTGACCGCCGCCGGCCCCCGCCAGGGCCGCGGCGTGGCCCTGTTCCGACCCGCCGACACCCGCCTTGATGCAAACCTCTCCGCACCGGGATTGCCGGTCACGGTCGTCGAGGTCTCGGGCCGCGGCGCATTGCGAGCCCTTGAGTGCCGAGCCGGCGGCGGCTGGCGGTTCACGGTGGAGGCGACCGAAGACCTGGCCGCCGCATTTGCGCCTGGCCAGCCGGTCAGACTCACGGCGCGCCGCGTGGTGATCGAGACGCCGAACGCGGGCCGTCCGGATCTCGATTCGACGGAACGGGTCGCGCCCATAGGTCTCTTTTAACGGCATCGTTATGTGGGTAAGGTGCATAACGTGAAGGAATTTTTATGACTGCATCGATTGTTTCGCCCCCGCGGGGTCGCCAGCTCGCCGGTGCGGTGATGAGTTTGCTGATCATGGCTGGCGCTGGCGGCGCTCGGGCGATGGCCGTGCGGCGCCACCACACCCCGCCTCGCAGCGAACCATCCGAAACCGCGGTTCGGCTCAGGGTGGAGATCGATGAGCTGCGGGCGGAGGTCCGCAATCTCGAGAGCCGACTGGATGCCCAGGCCCGGGCGCAACAACAGACCGCCGCCGTTCAGACCGCCCAGGTCCCGGCCCTCGCGGCGCGGGCTCAGGCCAGTCAAGCGGCCACGCAAATCACTGAAGCCAGGATCCAGACCATCCCGGCGCAAATCGCGGCTGATATAAAAACCGCGACCGCCAGGAAGGGCTGGGAAGCCAACACCAAGGTGGGGGGCGTGATGTTCGCGGATGTCAGCCACATCACCAACAAGAAAGACGGCGCACCGCAGCCGAATACCGGCACGGACTATGATATCAAGCGATTTTATCTGATCATCGACCACAGGTTCAATGACGTCTGGTCGGCGAATTTCACGAGCGACTTCACCTATGATTCGGGACCGGTCGCCGCGACGCAAATCTTCATCAAGAAGGCCTATGTGCAGGCCAGATTCTCCGACGCCTTCGCGGTCAAGTTCGGTTCGGCCGAACTGCCCTGGGTTCCGTTCGTCGAGAGCGTCAACGGGTATCGCTATGTGGAGAATATGTTCGTCGATCGCACGAAATTCGGCACAACCACGGATTGGGGGGTGCATGTGTTCGGCACACTCGCCAACGGTCTGGTCAGCTATGCCGGCTCGGCCATCGACGGTTCCGGGTTCAGAAGGCCGGCGATCGGCACGGCCAATCGCACCGGCTGGATCGATCTGGAGGGCCGGGTCAGCGCCAACTACCATCACGTCACCGCGGCGGTCGGGGGCTATTCCGGCAAGCTCGGCAAGGCTGTGACCGGCACGCCGACCTATAACAAGGCCGAGCGGTTCGACGCCCTGCTGGCCTATACCGACAGCCGCATCCGGATCGGCGGTGAATACCTCTGGACCCGGGACTGGAACGACGTCACGCAGATTGATCCAACCAAGACCAATACCACCACCGGCTATTCCGCTTTCGCGTCCTACGCCTTCGGCAAGCGTTATTCGGTATTTGGCCGCTATGACTGGCTTAACCCGACGGATCACACCGCGCCGAGCGCCATCGACCGTTACTTCAATCTTGGCGTCTCCTGGCGCGCGGTCGACGGCGTCGATCTGGCCCTGGTCTACAAGCGCGACAAGGCCGACAATCTGGTTTTCACCTCATCGAACGGTGCGGTCGGCGGCGTGAAGACCGGGACCTATGACGAGATCGGCATGTTCACCCAGGTGAAGTTCTAACGGATTTCCAGCCTTGGCAGGGCGGACACCCGGTCCGCCTGTTCCCTCACGGGACCGGCGGCGCAAATGGCGGGCTGGACGTCCGCCGTCTCATGGGTCCGACAATTCCCTCGTGACATTGATCTGATCGACGACGAAAATCGCCGCCCCTGGGGAGAATGGCTATATAAATGATCGATCACGTTTTGACGGGTTGTTCTGACATCGCCGGCCTTACGCGAAAGCTTTGCATGCCAGGACGCCCGTGTTGATGACCGGGGTCACGATAATCAAGCTGGGCGGTCCCTCTCGCGTCAGCGAGGACCGGGTGCGCCTTCTGGAGGCCATTGCGCGTCAAGGCTCCATCACCGGGGCGGGACAATCGATCGGGCTGGGCTATCGCGCGACCTGGGACGCCGTGCAGGCGCTCAACAATTTGTTTCCAAGACCTCTGGTCGCGGCCCATGCAGGCGGCAGGACCGGCGGCGCGGCGCGCCTCACGGTCGAAGGCGAGGCGGCCTTGCGCGCGCTTCGCCATATGCAGGCGGAGATCGGCCTGGCCATGACGCGCCTTGAGCTGAGACTGGCGGACGATCCGGCCGCCGATGCCGCCTTGAAACCCTGGAGCTTCGTCATGCGAACCAGCGCCCGAAACGCCCTGCGCGGCGTCGTCACCGCCGTCAACCCCGGCGCCGTCAATGCCGAGGTCACGCTGGATATCGGCGAGGGAGCCCGGATCATCGCCATTCTTAGCCGACGGAGCGTCGAGGATCTGGGGCTGCGACCGGGCGTGGACGCCATGGCGCTGATCAAGTCCAGCTTCGTAATCCTGATGGCGGGCGATTCACCGCCGCGCACGTCGGCCCGCAATCACCTGGCCGGCACGGTGGTTCGTCTGGAGGATGGCGCGGTGAACAGTGAAGTTGCTTTGGAAATCGCGGACGGAAAGGTGTTGACCGCGACGATCACGCGGGAAAGCCTGCGCGCTCTGGACCTCAAGGCGGGCGATCGCGCCACGGCGCTGATCAAGGCGTCGCATGTCATCCTCG
>JAYUBD010000664.1:0-3014 GCA_043740995.1 Caulobacteraceae bacterium
CCCGCGAGATAGTCGCGCTTGTAGCCGCGCGAGTGCAGGCCCTTCTGCTGGCCGTACCAGATCGACAGATCCTGGTCGATTCCGGGGCCCATCGAGACCTCGCCGACCTTGCCCTGGAGATGCGGCGCCGGGACATTGACGTCGACCCAGTCGGCCATGCTCTGCGAGTAGTATTTGGTCTGACCCTTGGGGAACAAGGTCATGTACCACATGTCGAAATAGCACTTCTCCGGGTCGGTCTCGTGCGGCCGGGCGCGAAGCCAGATGTTGCCGTCGGGCTTGAGGCTGAACGAGAGGTTCGGGAAGATGGTGAAGTGCCAGTGGTCGGTGAGCTGGGCATCGTGATAGGTGGAAAAGTCAAAGCCCTTCTCGGCGCCCAGCAGGCGCTTCTGACGCTGTAGGGCCACGCGGATCTCGCCGGTCCTGCCGCCCCGGAACTGCTCGGGATCCAGGCCCCAGAACCTCAGTTCCTCGGTCATGGAGATGAGCGTTTCGTCCTCGCCGCCCTGCAATGTCTTGGTCGGTCCGGCGCCGGGCATCAGCATCCGTGCATGACCGCCGGGATAGAGGTCGAACTGACTGAACTGGTAGGCGTACTCCATCACATACTTGGTCTGCGGGTGGACGAAGGGGACGTGATAGGACTCGTTGAAATTGTCCTGGATCAACTTCCAGTTGAAATCACCTTCCAGCGTAACCCAGTGCGTGCGGACCATGTCGTCCATGGGATAGGTGTCGATCTGGTCGGCGATGGGCTGCATGTAGGAGCGCAGCGATACGCAATCGGGATCCATGTTGTACCAGACGAAGCCGGCCCAGGTTTCGCACGGGATCTCGACCAGATTGGCCTTGCCGCACGGACTGCCATTGATGAAGTCGGCTTCGTCCGGCACCACGCGCAAGGTCCCCTTCAGGTCGTAGGTCCAGCCGTGATACGGGCAGGTCAAACGGCGGGTGTTGCCGTGCTCTTGCGCCATGAGCTGCATGCCGCGGTGCTGGCAGACGTTGTAAAACGCTCGCGTCTGGCCGTCGTCGCCGCGCACGCATAGGATCACCTCGCGACCCAGGGTGGTGGTGATGTAGTCGCCTGGCTTGGCGAGCTGGCGGGTCACGCCGGCGATCTGCCAGGTCTTTGTCCAGATCTTGTCCCACTCTTTTTGGGCGAATTCTTGCGACCAATAGCGGTCCGCCGTGATCGGGCGGTCGTCCAGCACCGGATCGGGCGTCTGGGATATGTCGGCCAAATGCGGCGGCGCGGGTTGGGAGCGATCGAGCGTCTCGGACATGGGGTTCCTTCGCAGTCGTCGAGCGTGCTGAGATTGACATAGAATAACGTCTCGACAAAAAAAGCAAGAACGCCGAAAATGATTTCGGCAAGAATGATTTCGGCAAGAGGGCGACGTGCTGATGGTCAGGTTGAAACTGGTTCCGGAGAGCCCCGACGCCTCGCAGCCACGGTCACGAAGCGTGAAGGCGCGGCGTGTTACGCCGAAAAGCGAACAGACCCGCCTGTTGATCCTTGAAGCGGCCGTGGAGTCGATCGACCGCCACGGCATCCGGGGCGCCAACCTGGCCCGGGTGGCCGAGATCGCCGGCGTGACCCGGGGTTGCCTGCAATACTATTTCATGACGTCCGAGGAGATTTTGATCGCCTTGGTGCGTTACGTCTCGCAGCGCAATTGGGAGGCTTATGAGGCGCAGGCGGTCAATCCGCCGGAAGGCCGCGCCCTGATTGAATTCGCCATCGATCTTGTGGCGAGTCCCGCGAACGACCGCTATCGGGTGGCCCAGCTTGAACTGCTGACGGCGGCGCGGACCATGCCGGTTCTGCGCCCGGCGCTTGAGGAAGGCGCCCGCCTTGTGGAGGCGCAGTCAAAGCGATTCACCGGTCAGCTCTTTGGCAACGCCAATCTCGCGGACACACCCCAGTTTCGCGCGGCGCGCGATTTGACGGCCTTGGTCAACGACTGGCTCTTTATCAAGGTCTTTCCCGACCAGCGTGAGGCGCGGATCGCCGAAGTCCGCACCGCCCTGCGGGTCGCTCTGCACACGCTCTGGCGGCTTCCGACCTTGGACGCCGACCCGTCCGCCACCAAGCCGCGGGTGCGCGTTGGCGCGGGCAGTGCGCCGTCCAGCGCAAACGGTTCGATTTTTTGATCGATTTTGCTTAAAGTCACTTGCGCCTGTTTCCGGCATAGGTGATCTTTCGGTCGGAATTCAGGGGCGGACTTAAGCCGGGTCGCGGATCGACGAGAAGGCCGACACCATGGGACGACTGGACGGCAAGGTCGCTATCGTCACCGCCGCAGTCAAGGGCGGGGCGGAGGACATTGCTCATGCCGTGGTCTGCCTCGCCTCCGACGATTCGCGGTTCATCAGCAGCCAGACGCTGTACAACACCCTGACCGTAACCCCGGCCGTCGCGCCGCTCTGAAGGGAGAAAACAGATGTTCAACGGCGCCGCTGAAGATCGCCTGGCGATCCGTGAACGGATCGAATCCTATAGCGATGCTGTGTTTCGCCACGATGCCGACGCCTGGATCGCCAACTGGGCTGAGGACGGCGTGTGGCATTTGCCGGCCATCGGTATTGATCTTACCGGCCGTCCGGCGATCCGCGCGGCTTGGGAACAGGCGATGAGCGCCTACGCCTTGGCGGGCTTCTTCGCCGCACCCGGCGCCATTGAGGTCAACGGCGATCGGGCCACCGCGCGGTCCTATACGCAGGAAATCCTTGTGGCCAAGGATGGTGGGGGCGTGCGCAAGATTGTCGGCGCCTATGACGACACTCTGGTCAGGCGGGACGGCCAATGGCTGTTCGCCAGCCGCGCCTATACTGTCCTCCATGATGAACAAGCCTAGGAGTTCCCATGCCTGTGGTCATTTCCGGTGAGATCGATCTCGATCCCTCGGTCCGAGAAAAGGCGCTGATCGACGCCAAGCCGCTGATCGACGCGGCGTTGGCCGAAAAGGGTTGCGTTCACTACGCCTGGAGCGCCGACCTCAGCCGTCCCG
>JAYUBD010000665.1:0-3009 GCA_043740995.1 Caulobacteraceae bacterium
GACGGCCTCGGGATATCAGGGCGCAGCGACGGCCTCGGGAATTCGGGGCGCAGCGACGGCCGCGGGAATTCGGGGCGCAGCGACGGCCTCGGGCTTCGGCGGTCGAGTATCTGGTGTGACCGGCAACGCACTCTTCTCTGTCGAGCGCGAGACCTGGAACGGGCCCATCGTCTCCGTCGCCTGCGGTATCGTCGGACAGGACAGCATCGAGCCGAATGTTTGGTATCGCGCAGTAGGCGGAAAGCTGGTGGCGCAATGAGCGACCGCCCCCGCGACGACGCCGTGAAACTCCCCGATGGCCGATACTACGTGCCCACGGTCTACGGCCAGCAGGACGGCAACACCGTCTGGATCGACACCTGGGAGCAGTTCCGGGAAGTCGGCGGCGGCATGTGCTGGTCCGAGGATCAGACCGAGATCGAGCTCCAACTGCCGGTCGGCCACAAGTTCTCCATCCGCTTCATGAGAAGGGACGACGCCTGATGGCTTCCCTGTTCACCGCCGCCCAACGCACCGCCCTGCTGGCGGCCTGGCGCACAGAGGGCCCGCCTATCGTCAAGCTGTTCGGCGGTAGCGCCTGCACCTGGCTGATCTCCGAGATGGACCCGGAGGACGATGACCAGCTGTTCGGGCTCTGCGACCTGGGCTTCGGCTGTCCCGAGTTTGGCTATGTCAGCGCCTCTGAGCTGGCGGCGATCCGCTTTAAGCCCTTCGGCCTGGGCGTGGAGCGCGACAGACATTGGTCGCCGGACAAGGGCAAGACCATGAGCCGGTACGCCGACGAGGCGCGGGCTGCCGGGCGGATCAAGGCGTGATCTCGCTGGCCCTACCCTACTAGCCTAGCCTGTCCCCTGCCCGTCCTGGGCGTTCCTAGAAAAGAGCCTGCATGACCACTGAACCTGACAACGTCGAGCATATCGCCAAGATCGTGGAGATCGCCGGCGTCGCGGCGCTGACCCTGCTGCAGAAGGGCTACTCGCTGGAAGACACGCTCCAGAACCTGCCGGGCCTGGTGGAGCAGTCGATCCGCAACCGCTTCCCCGACACCGAATGGGATTTCACGCCGGTCGAGGGGCCAGAGGACAACTGATGGCCATCTCCCGCCAGACAGGCGAGGCGCCCAAGGGAGGCGATGAAGTGGACGCATTCAGCCGCAAGGCGCGGGCCTTATTGCTGGTGTTCAAGCGCCCGGGGATTGCCAGGGCGGCGAAGCGCGCGTTCAACAAGCGGGTTCGCAAGCGCCCGGTCGAGGTCGACGATGAGTGACCCGGAGATAGAGG
This sequence comes from Caulobacteraceae bacterium, assembly GCA_043740995.1. Lineage (GTDB taxonomy): Bacteria > Pseudomonadota > Alphaproteobacteria > Caulobacterales > Caulobacteraceae > Acaudatibacter. The sequence goes on from JAYUBD010000665.1 coordinate 1,281, forward strand.
CTGACCAGGCCAACGCCAGCCGGGCGCGAGCCGCAGCGCTCGAGCGGCTCCAGCGGGACCGGCAAGCCCGGCGCGCGGCCGAGCCGCTGCCGGCCGGCTCGTTGTTCGACGAGGTGACGCGGGACCAGATCGACCTTCTCTCTGTACTTTAAGCGCACATCCTGCTAGGATACTTTCTCTCCCAGCCCACCAGGGCGTCCCAACCGGAACCAGACCTTGCTGCGCCTCACCGTACCCAAGCCCGACATCCAGCTCGGCGGCATCACCTACAACAAGGCGCTGAGCGAAGAGACCAACACCTACGCCGCGACCCTGTGGGTGGCCGGCGAGAAGTGGGGCACGATCTCCAACGCCGGCCACGGCGGGCCCGACAACTTCAACCCCACGCCGGGCAGCGACCGCAACTGGCAGGACGTGGCGTTCCTCGACAAGGTGATCGCCAACACCTTCCCGACCTACGCGATGGATGGCGTCGAGTACCCGCAGACTCTGGAAATCATCTGCGGCGATCTCATCGACGACTGGCTCACCATGCGCGAGCTGTCGGGTAAGATGCACAAGGCCGTGGTGTTCCTTCACGAGGGCGGGGTTTGGAGCCTGCCGCTGAAGGGGCGCAAGCCGGCCGATGTCGCCGCGATCGCCGCCACGCGCCACCCCGGCGCCCAGATCCTCAACCTCATGCCGAAGGACGAAGCCCTGGCCGCGTTCAAGGGAGCCGCGTGATGGGCAAGCGTCTGACCATTTCCATCGACTTGGACAACGCCGCCTTCGAGGATGATTTCGGGGGCGAAATCCAGCGCATTCTGGAAGACGTCGCGGCGCGCGTGCCGACCAGGGCCGGGTTCGGCGACTGCGTGATCTACGACATCAACGGCAACCACGTCGGCACGTTCAACGTCGACTATCGACAGGGTGAAGACCGGTGAGCCCGGGCCACTGGATCTTCGGCCTGCGCGCGGGGCCGTGGGTCGGCACGCGCAAGAACAACGGCAATATGTACGAAAGCCGCACGGTCCTGGCGAAGGACCTGCGCGAAGCCCGCGTGTTCAACACCAAGAGCGCCGCGACCAGGGCCGGCAACGACTGCGGTGCGAAGGGCGAGGCCATTGCGGTCACGATCCTGATCGAAGGAACCCCATGACCACCCTCACCTACCGCGAGAAATCCACCGTCCTGGCGGCGCTGCGGCTCTGGCAATCCACATCGACCCGCCAGATCCCTATGAACATCCAGGATATCGCAGACAGCGCCGGCGAGATTAACCCGCTCGACGACGACGAGATCGACGACCTGTGCGAGCGGATCAACCTGGGGCCGGAAGCCTGCGCGCTGCTGGACGAGGTGATCGCGCCGCACAAGATCGTCGAGGCGCGGGCGCTGGAGCCGCCGCTGGACGAGATCGTCGAGGCCGAGCAGCTGGCGGGCGCCAACGCCGCCGACGAGATCGCCGGCCAGCCGGTCGGCGACTTCTACGCAACCATGCCGCCGGCTATGCCGCGGCCGGAGATGAAGCGGGCCCCGGACATCTGGCACATCGGCCAGCTGCCTGGCGATGAGGGCGGCTGCACGGTCCGTGACCAGAACGGGCTGACCGTCGGCATCTGGCCGACGCCGGCCGAGGCGATGGCGGAAGTCGCGCTCAACAATGCCGAGCAGGGTGTCGTGAGTGGTTGAGCCTGCTCGCGCCACAGACTATGCACCCGACGATGACTTTGACGACGGGGTGTTC
>JAYUBD010000666.1:0-3003 GCA_043740995.1 Caulobacteraceae bacterium
GCGACCATCGCATCGCCATGAGCTTTTTGATCCTGGGCCTGGGCGCCGCCCAACCGGTTTCGGTGCAAGAGCCCGGCATGATCGCCACCAGTTTTCCCAGCTTCGGCGCGCTGATGACGCGCCTGGGCGCCCGGATCGAGGCGGCGTGAGGCCATTCGTCGTCGCCATCGATGGGCCGGCGGCGTCGGGCAAGGGTACCCTGGCGGTGCGTCTGGGCGCGCGGTTCAGCCTGCCGGTGCTCGACACCGGCCTGCTGTACCGCGCGGTGGGGGCGCTGGTCGCCGCCGCCGGCGGTGACCTGGACGATGCCGAAGCGGCGGCGCGCGCCGCCCGCGCCGTGGACCTGGGCGCCCTGACCGATCCGAGCCTGCGCGGCCACGTCGCCGGCGAGGCGGCCAGCCGCGTGGCGGCGCATGCCGCCGTGCGCGCCGCCCTGATCGCCCACCAGCAAGCCTTCGCCGCCCAACCGGGCGGCGCGGTGCTGGACGGCCGCGATATCGGCACGGTGATCGCGCCCACCGCCGCGGCCAAGCTGTTTGTCACCGCATCGCCCGAGGCGAGGGCGGATCGCCGTTGGCGGCAACTTCGGGGGGCGGACGAGGTCGCCGACTATGACGGGGTGTTGGCCGATATTCTGCGGCGGGACGCGCGCGACGCCGACCGCGCCGCCGCGCCGCTGCGGCGCGCGCAAGACGCGGTATTGCTCGACACCACCGATCTCGATATAGACGCAGCCTTCGACGCGGCCCGCCGTGTCGTCGAGGCGGCGCGCGGCCGTTGGGAGCGATCCTGACCCGCCAATCCCAACGCGCCGATCCATCGACGAGGCCGGACGTATCCTTATCCCACACCATTCCGCCGACGCCCGCCATGCGCCTTGCGCCTGGGGTTTTCGGCCTAACGAGAGACCAAGAATATACATGGCTGACGATATGAGCATGTCCCCCTCGCGGGACGATTTTGAAGCCCTGCTCGATGAGAGCATGGGCGGTCGCGACTTCGCCGAAGGCACCGTGGTCAAGGGCATTGTCGCGGCGATCGAAAAGGATTTCGCGATCATCGATGTGGGCCTCAAGACCGAGGGCCGGATCGCGGTGAAGGAATTCGGCGTCGATGACGCCGGTCGCCCGACCCTGAAGGTCGGCGACAGTGTCGAAGTGTTCCTGGAGCGGATCGAAAACGCCCTGGGCGAAGCGGTGATCAGCCGTGACAAGGCTCGTCGCGAAGAAGCCTGGACCCGTCTCGAAGGCGTGTTCGCCAAGAACGAGCCAGTGATGGGCTCAATCGTCGGTCGCGTGAAAGGCGGCTTCACCGTCGATCTCGGCGGCGCCTCGGCCTTCCTGCCGGGCTCGCAGGTGGATATCCGCCCGGTGCGCGATGTCGGCCCGCTGATGGGCAAGGAACAGCCTTTCGCGATCCTGAAGATGGACCGTCCGCGCGGCAATATCGTCGTCTCGCGCCGCGCTATTCTCGAGGAGGCCCGCGCCGAACAACGCACCGAGCTGGTGGGTCAGCTGCAAGAGGGCGAAGTGCGCGAAGGCGTGGTCAAGAACATCACCGACTATGGGGCCTTCGTGGACCTGGGCGGCATCGATGGCCTGCTGCACGTTACCGACATGAGCTGGAAGCGCGTCTCGCACCCCAGCCAGGTCCTGGCGGTGGGCGACACCGTCAAGGTGCAGATCGTCAAGATCAATCCCGACACCCAGCGCATCAGCCTGGGCATGAAGCAATTGCAGTCCGACCCCTGGGACGGCGTCGAAGCGAAATACCCGCCCGGCGCGAAGTTCACCGGCCGGATCACCAACATCACCGACTACGGCGCCTTCGTGGAGCTGGAAGCCGGGGTCGAGGGTCTGGTGCACGTCTCGGAAATGAGCTGGACCAAGAAGAACGTCCATCCGGGCAAGATCGTCTCCACCTCGCAGGAAGTGGAAGTCGTCGTGCTGGACGTCGATGCCTCCAAGCGCCGCGTCAGCCTGGGCCTCAAGCAGGCCGCGCAAAACCCCTGGGAGCAGTTCCTGGAGCAGCACCCGGTCGGCTCGACCGTGGAAGGCGAGGTCAAGAACGCCACCGAATTCGGCCTGTTCATCGGCCTCGACAACGATATCGACGGCATGGTGCATCTGAGCGACATCGACTGGAACGCCGCCGGTGAAGAAGCCATGGCCCGCTACACCAAAGGCGAAATGGTCAAGGCCAAGGTGCTCGATGTGGATGTGGAGAAGGAACGCATCAGCCTCGGCATCAAGCAGCTGGGCGGCGATCCGATGACCGGCGACGGGTTCCGCAAGGGCCAGATCGTCACCACCACGGTGATCGAGATCACCTCCGGCGGTATCGAGGTCAAGTTCGGCGAGGAAGACGCGCCGATGACCGCCTTTATCCGCAAGTCCGATCTGTCGCGTGACCGTTCGGAACAGCGGCCGGAGCGGTTCGCGGTGGGCGACCGTCTCGACGCGCAGGTCATGAATGTCGATAAGGCCGCGCGCCGCGTCGGCCTGTCGGTAAAGGCGCTCGAAATGGCGGAAGACAAGGTGGCGATCGAGAAGTTCGGCTCGTCCGACAGCGGCGCCTCTCTGGGCGATATCCTCGGCGCAGCCCTTCGCGAGAAGGCGTCGTCCAAGGAATAGTCTGTAAGGAAACGGCTGGAGGTTTCTCCATCTCGCCACGCCGGCCCAGGCTCCCTGGGCCGGCGTGTTGCGTTCGGCGCGCTGATCGGCGGCGTTCGGGGGCGACGGCGCCATAGTTAACAATGTGCCACTGGCCTGGCGCCCGAATGCCGCTTGTAGGGTTTGGGCGGCTGTCTACAATGCCGCGTCAGTCAAGGTTTATACAACAAGCGACCGGGGGCAGGTCCGCGGCCAAACGGGGTGGGCAACATGATCAAATCGGAACTTATCACCGCGCTGTCGGAGGAGAATCCGCACCTCACGCAAAAGGACGTCGAACGGGTCGTCACCGTGGTGCTGGAAAGCATCGCCCACGCGCTGGAAACCGGCG
>JAYUBD010000667.1:0-2999 GCA_043740995.1 Caulobacteraceae bacterium
CTACCGAAAATGCCGCGCCCAGCGATCAACCGGAGCGCCGGACACCAGCGGCCGACCGAAATCCACCGTAATGCCAATGACCTTCAACCCCCACGCTCAACCAAATCGATTTTCCTCAAACACCAGCCCGACAGACTGCTAGACGGGCCGAAAGCTCAGGCCATGCCCGTTCCGGGTGGATGAGTGTGGAGGACGGGCATGAAGGTCTTGGTCACCGGCGCCTCGGGACAGTTCGGCATAGAATGCCAGAGGGCGTCGCCGCCGGGCTGGACGGTCATCGCGGTTGCACGCCAGGCCCTCGACATTGGCGACGCCGCCGCCGTGCAGGCTATGGTTAAGCGCGAGGCGCCGGACCTGATCATCAATGCCGCCGCCTATACGGCGGTGGACCGGGCGGAGAGTGAACCGGAAACCGCCTATCGAATCAACAGGGATGGTCCTGGCCATCTTGCCGCCTCGGCCGTGAAGGCGGGGTCCCGGCTGGTGCATATCTCCACCGATTTCGTTTTTGATGGAGAGCGGGGCCGGGCCTATGCGCCCAACAGCCCCACCTCGCCGCTGGGGGTTTATGGGGCCTCAAAACTGGCCGGTGAGGCCGCAGTGCTCGCCGCGGGGGGCAAGGCCCTGATCGTTCGTACCGCCTGGGTTTATTCGCCGCACGGAAACAATTTTCTCAAGACCATGTTGCGATTGATGAGCTCGCGCGACGAGGTGCGGGTCGTGGCCGATCAGATCGGCGCGCCCACTTCGACCGGCACCCTGGCGGGCACGGTCTGGGGGCTGGTGGACGTGGGCGCCGAAGGGATATTCCACGCCACGGACGCTGGCGTCGCCTCTTGGTACGATTTTGCCCAGGCCATCCTGGAGGAGGCGACCGACCTGGGTCTCCTGACCAACCTGGTGCGCGTGACGCCGATCACCACCGCCGACTATCCCACTCCGGCGCGGCGGCCCGCCTTCAGCGTGCTGGACAACAGCGCGACCTGGCGCCGACTCGGCCGGCCTGCGTCCCATTGGCGAATGGCGCTGCGCGCCGTCCTGGTGCAGATGTCCGAGCGCGGCGGCCCCACGATGAGTGGCGAGGGTGCGCAATAGGCTGTTCGGGCGGGGTTGAGCGGGGCGGGTGTTGCAGTGACGGCGTTGAGTTTAGGCCCTGAAAACGCGGCGAAGCCGGGCAAAGCACGAGCGTGGAGCGATCGCGACGCCTTTCTGGTGCTGATCCTCGGCTGCCTGACGGCAAGCAACCTGATCATGCCCCCAGCTTACGGGCTGGTGGCGTTTCACGGCCACTGGGACCGCATGTTCAAAGAACCCGTGCTGGAGCACGTGGCGTTCAACTGTCTGGCCAACCTGTTGGTGATGTTCAGCGCATTGGATATTGCGGGTCGGTTCGACCAGAAGCTGACCCTGACCTTCAAGCGCGCCGTGGCGGTTCACGGGTCCTTGGCGTTCTTGACCCTGATATCACGGCACTACTATTCAATCCCGATGATGCTCACCGGGGCGTTTGCGTCGGCCTTCCTGGGCGCGTCCGTCGTGCTCGCCAGACAGCGCGCGGTGAGGCCCAGAGTCGGCATATTGGGACCGCCGCACTGGATCATGGGGGATGCGGGCCTCAGATGCGATTTGCTCAGCGATCCGACCGCGCCCGTCGGACCGTATCAATTGATACTCATCACGTTTGCCGGAGACCTGCCGTCAGCCTGGACGCAAACCCTGTCCCGAGCATTGCTGGCTGGCAAGCCGGTTCGACATGTCGCGGAGTATCTTGAGGAACTACGCGGCGAGGTTTCCGCGGACACATTCGACCTTGATCATCTGCCGGAGTCGGCGATCGCGGGTTACCAGACCCCCAAACGCCTGTCGGATTTGATCTGCGTCGCGGTCATGCTTCCCCTCGCTCTGCCCATTGTCGCTATCGCGGGCCTGTCCGTGCTGGCGACGATGGGGCGACCCATCCTCTTCGTTCAGCCGCGTGTCGGCCTGGGGGGGCGAACATTCAGGATGGTGAAGCTGCGCACCATGCGCAGCGGTCCGACCGACGGCGAAGCCCTCGCCACGTCGAGGCGGGACAACCGCATTACCCCACTGGGCGGCTGGTTGCGGCGGTTTCATATCGACGAACTTCCGCAGCTTTGGCATGTCCTCATTGGCGATATGAGCCTGATTGGGCCCCGACCAGAACAGCCCGTACTGGCGGAACGCTATGTCGGTGAGGCGCCCGCCTTTGCCTTTCGTCACCTGGTCAGGCCGGGAATCACCGGGTGGGCGCAGGTTCGGGCGCCCTATGCGGCGGATCTGGCCGAGACGCGCGTCAAGCTCGCTTTTGATCTGTTCTATCTCAAGAACTTCTCGTTTGGCCTGGACGTGCAAATCCTCGCCCGCACATTCTGGACCCTGGCGTCAGGCGGCGGGGTGCGCTGACGCTTGTCTCGGCGCGTCGTCCCGCTTCAACCGAAATCCGCTGTACGCGACGACGACCGGGTTGCGGCGTTCGCCCGGCTGGGCCGCGAGCGTCAGCCATTGCGCCGGGCATGCCTGGAGCGGGACTTGGAATTCCATTCGGATTAAGCGCCAATTGCCTTGGTCGGCGACGATCGTGGACGAGGCCTGGACGGGTGTCGCATCCGCACAGCGGATCTGCCAGGTTAGGCGTTCCGCCGGACCGATTTCGAGCCGTTCTCGCCAGGTCAGCCGATAGCGACCGACCGGAAGGACCAAGAGGCGTCCGGGCAGGGTTGGCGACGAAAAGCCGTCATAGTCGATCACCATGGCGAGGCTCTGCCCGATCCGCACGTTGGCCCCGGATGCGCCAACGCCCTCGACGCCGGTCCATCGAAAAGGCGTGCCGTCGGGTGATTCGATAAAGTCGGGATCGATCAGACCGGAGCGCGACGGATGACGCTGGAGAGCGTTCCAGTCCTCCATCGCTCCCCGGTATTCGCCGGCCGCGATCCGCCGGTTGATATAGGGTTCGTACTCATGCGGGCGTGGCGGCG
>JAYUBD010000668.1:0-2997 GCA_043740995.1 Caulobacteraceae bacterium
TCGAACAGTTCCGAGGCGTGCAACAGCGCTTTGGAAGGGATGCAGCCGACATTGAGGCAGGTCCCGCCCAGGCTTTCGCGCTTCTCCACACAGGCGACGGAGAGGCCGAGTTGGCCAGCGCGGATGGCGGCATTGTAGCCGCCGGGTCCGCCGCCGATGATCACGATGTCATAGTTCGCCATGAGGTGTCCTTGTCGCGCCGAGCCTGCCCTGATCGCTCCAGTCGATCAGCTTCAACCCCTCAACCATGCCGAATTCACGGGCATTGGCGGTGACGACGGTCCAATCGCGGGCGAGGGCCTGACCGGCGATCAACGTGTCATAGGCGCCGATCGGCGTTCCCCGCCGCTTGAGTTGCGCTCGCATGCGCGCGGTGACGGCCATGTCAGTTGGATCAAACGGCTCGACTTCGACATGAGCCAAGGCCAGGCGCACGCTCTCGCGTTGGGCGGCGGCCCGCGCGTGGGCTTCGGCCCCATAGAGAAGTTCGTGCAGCACGATCAGAGACGCATAGAGCGAGTCTCCGGTTGTGAGCGCCGCCTCGAACGCCTTTCGCATGACCGGATCTCGACCGCGGATCAGAGCGATAAAGACGTTGGTATCGAGTGACAGCTTCACCAGCCGAAGTCGCGTTCGGGGGCCAGGGGCTGATCCCGATCCGGAAAGTCATTGCCGATCAAAGTATCGATCCGCGCCCAGTAGGTCGCCCACTCCGCGCCAGAGCGCGGAAGCGGGTTTTCGATGGGCTCAAGGATCACCGCCGCGCCCTCCCGCCGCACCGTCACCTCCGCGCCATCGAACCGAAAGGCCTTGGGCAGCCGAACCGCTTGGCTGCCGCCATGCTGAAAAAGCTTGGCCCGCGCCTCTGGGCCTCTGAATGTCGCGTGCGCATCCTCTACCCCAGACATGATCTTCTCCAAGTTATATCCACTAAGGATAGATACATCGTGCGGCAGGTGTCGTCAAGGGGCGGGCTTGTCGGGGACGAATAGATAGTCTCCGGATCCCGCCCAGCATGGGGTCGCGCTAAGGCGCGGCGTCGTAAACGCCCGATAGCCCAGCGCGCCAAGCCAGTCGAACAAACCCGCGGGTGTGCTGCCGGCGCGCGCGAGGCAGGCGTCGTCCACCTCAAGATAGAGGGTCGGTCTAAATCGTCGAAGGACCCCCTCGCCGCCTTGGAGCGCCCTGAGTTCCCAGCCTTCGATGTCGGCCTTGATCAGGTCCAGCCGCGGTAGCCCAATCTCGGCGGCGAAGACGTCAAGCGTGGTCACGACGATGTCCTGGTCAAGGTGAGCGCCGGCGGCCTGACCCAGATGGGCGGTTCCAAAGCCCAGGCTGCCCGAAGGCTTGACGGGGGTATGCAGCGCAAGTCCACCGGGCGAATCCCCCAGGCCTACCGGCAGCAACGTCACGTTGCGAATACGGTTGAGGCGAAGCGCGGGACGCATGATCGATCGCGCATAGGCGGAGGGCTCGAAAGCGTAGATGTGACCGAATGGCGCCATGCTGGCGAACAGCTTCGAAAACTGTCCCGCATGCGCGCCCACGTCGAGGACAACCGCATCAGGTGGAATAACCGGGGCGAACAGGCCGCGCAGCTCAGCATGATGTTGCTGCGTCACCGCCTTGAAGACATGAGCCGCCCAGGACGCGCGCTGCCTGAGCGTCAGCTGAAGGGCCGCGGGCGCGATGGCCATTAGATTCCAAGCAACAGCCGCTGGGGGTCCTCGATCTGCTCCTTGACCTTGACGAGAAAGGTCACCGCACCCTGACCATCAACGACCCGGTGATCATAGGACAGGGCCAGATACATCATCGGCCGCACGACGATCTGGCCGCTGACGACCACGGGACGATCCTGAATCTTGTGCATCCCCAGGATGCCGGACTGCGGCGCATTGAGAATCGGCGTCGACATCAATGACCCGTAAACTCCGCCATTCGAGATGGTGAAAGTTCCGCCCTGCAGATCCTCCAGCGCCAGCGTTCCCTGTCGCGCTTTCGCGCCCAATACCCCGATCGACCGTTCGATTTCCGCCAGGCTCATCTGGTCGGCGTCACGCACGACCGGCACCACAAGCCCGCGCTCGCTCCCCACCGCGACACCGATATCATAGTGGTTCTTGTAAATGAGATCCTGGCCGTCGATCTCGGCATTGACGTTCGGAATCTCTTTCAAGGCGGCGATACAGGCCTTTACGAAAAAGCCCATAAAACCCAGCTTCACGCCGTGCCGCTTTTCGAAAACATCCTTGTACTGACTGCGCAGAGCCATCACGGTACTCATATCGACCTCGTTAAAGGTCGTAAGCATGGCTGCGGTCTGCTGCGCCTCCTTCAGTCGGCGGGCGATCGTCTGGCGCAGGCGCGTCATGCGCACGCGTTCTTCGCGCGCGTTGGGCTCGCGCGACTTCGGCGGCGCGACCGCGACGGGCGCGGTGGCGGCGGCTTGGGCCTCCAGGGCCGACAGGGCGTCACCCTTGGTGATACGTCCGGCCTTGCCGCTGCCTTCAATCGCCGTGATATCAAGGTCACTTTCAGACACGATGCGCTGCACCGAGGGGGCCAGCGGCAAGGCTGACGCCGAGGCCGTGGCCGGCGCCGGTACGGCGGGCGCGGCGAACTTGGCGGGGGTCGGAGCGGTCACGACCGCGACGAGCGCCGAAACCGGGCTGGATCCGATCGGCCCCAATCTGCCCAGCCGCTGCCCGGGCGTGACGGTCTCGCCCTCGGCGACGTCGATCTCGCTCAGCACGCCGTCTTCCGCCGCCGCCACTTCGAGGCTGACCTTGTCGGTCTCCAATTCGACCAATACCTCATCACGCTTCACGGCATCGCCCGGTTTTTTCGCCCAGCGCGCCACGGTCGCCTCCGTCACCGACTCGCCGAGGGCGGGGGTCATGATGTCGGTCATCGTCGAATAGCTCCTGGTGGACACGGCGTCGGAAAGTTCGGGCGGGTATTGGATATTGATAGAGTCAAACGCTCAGGCGAAGG
>JAYUBD010000669.1:0-2996 GCA_043740995.1 Caulobacteraceae bacterium
GGCTCTCAGTCAGGCAGGGTCGCTTACCTTCGGCAAGTTGTTGGTTCGAGGCGTCGCGGGGCCTAGGCGAAAACCGTCGGCGGCCGCCCGCCTTGGGCGGCGGACGGCGTTTCGACAACGTCAACCCAGGTGGCGCGACGCTATTTTGAAGGGGGCGCCGCAGCGGTCGTGTCAGCCGCCTTCGCGGCGTGGCGCATCTTATGGTGCATCATGTGATGTTTGCCGTGATGCATCGGCATGGCCTTTTCCGGAGGATTAGCGATTGGCTGCATCGTCGCCGGGGGGCTGGACGCTTGCGCCGCCGCCGAGCCTGAAACCAATGCGGTGGCCGCGAAGGCCACTAAAGCTGTAAACTTCATGTGCGTAAGTCCCTTAGTCGTTTGCTCAAGTCCGCCCCCGCAGGTGATTCTATAACCGCACGGGCTTCGCTTGCAAAGCCGGCCCGGTCAAAGCCGGTAGAGGTCATGCACAGGCGGCCGACCCCGAGGATTGTCTGCGGATTTCATTGATCGGGCCTCATCGACTCCATTGGGCCAGGAGGTGTTTCAAGAAGTCGTTCAATTCCCTGGGCTCGCTCGTCGCCGCGACCCGCGGCTTGGCGCGCGCCGCCCGCAGCGCTGGTCCTAGGTCCTCAACGGATTTCGCGACCGAGATCAGCCCGCGCGCGGCGAACGCATCGATGATTTCGAGTTGGTGGTTGTCATAATGCTCACCCATTTCAAACGACCGGGGCATTGCCACCACCCGGCAGCCTTGACGCAAGGCGGTAATAAGAGAGCCGGTGCCACCGTGGCAGACGACAATGTCGGCCACCTCGAGCACGGAGAGCACCTCGTCGAAGGGCAGGGTCTCCGCCGTCTCAATCCCGGCGGCGCGGTATCCGCCAATACCCGTCTGAATTCTCACTGTCTCCGGGATATCCCCTATCGCCTTCAGGTCAGCGACACCCTTTACCAGACGATCAAATGGCAGCGTCGCGCCCACCGTGACAAACACCATTGGTGCTTTTTCCTGGGTCGGGGGAGGGATCATGCGCATCGGATCGAACACCGCCGCTTCGGGCCAAAGCCGCGCCAGGCCCTTGGATTGAACGACACCTTGGTGCGCCAGCGGGCGGGCGAGGCGGGCAAAGGCGGAGAGTCCTTCAAAGCGCGCGAAGGATTCGATCACCACGACCTTGGCTCCGATCAGTCTTGACCACAGCACCGTAAAGAACACCGATCCCGCGCCCGTGCTGATCACAATCTGAGGGCGCTCGCGCAGCACGATCAGCGCCGATTGGAAAAAGTTTCGAAACGCGGCGGCCGCCATCCGAAGAGGCGCTCCCAGCCGGCCTTGTCCAAGGGCGACATGATCCACCCACCTCACATGATATCGCTCGGCCAGGGTCCGGGACAGGGCGGTGTCCTCGGTGACGAAAAATACGTTATGGCCCAGCCATGCTGGTTTGAGATCCAACAACTGACGGATGTGTCCGCCGCCAGAGGCGGCCAGGCAAATCCGCAATCGCGATGCGGACCTGATTGAGGGCTGTGCCGGATCGCACGATGGCGTTGCGGCGGACGTGTGTGGATGGTCGTTCATGAACTGGACGGTGACTCCGCTCGGGCGCGCTGTCGTTCCTGGTCTCGCCGAATGTCGTGGAATCAGGGAACGGTCCACGCATTCGCTAAGAGGCGACTATGACAAATTGACCTCTTTCGAAGGGATGGGCTATTGGAAGCACGCTGGACTGGGCAATTTCAACTGAGATCGGACAATCTATGAAAATTCACGGGGGGGTGTTGGCGGCGGCGTCGGTTGCCGCGGCCTTGTTGGGCGGATGTCATTTTCCCTCATTCGGCCAGCCAAAGGCGCCGACCGGACAAGTGGTGGCGACAGTCGGCGACCGGGAAATCACGCTCCGTGACCTGCATGCCGAGATGGCGAATGTGAAGGTGGCGGATCCCGTGGCGCGCAAGGCCGCTGAACAGGCTGCCCTACGCAACATGGTCGGTCGGACCCTGTTGGCCCAGTCCGCGATCGCGCAAGGCGTCGATAAGACGCCGGACTATACGGTGGCGAAGCAGCGCATGACCGATTCGCTCTTGGTGCAGAGCCTGCAGAACAAGCTCGTCAGCCAGGTTCCCGCGCCGTCAACGGATGACGCCCAACGCTTTGTCGCGGACCACTCGGACATTTTCTCGCAGCGCAAGGTGTTCGTTATCGACCAAATCCGGATGGCGCGCCCCAGGGATCCGGCGATCATCAAGGCTCTGCAACCGCTCAAAACACTCGAACAAATCGAGGTCTTCCTGACCCAAAACAAGATTCCGCACCAGCGCTCGGTCGGCAATCTGGACGCGGTTGGCCAGGACCCGAAGCTGATCGACGCCATCCTGAAATTGCCCTCCGGGGAAGTCTTTGTTGTGCCGAACAATGACGTGCTCTTGGTGAATCAGGTGAAGGAAACGAAAATCGCGCCGTTTACCGGACCCCAGGCGATCGATTACGCCCAGAAATTGATGCTGAGACAAAGAACACAAGAGTCCGTGAGTCGTCAGTTCAACGCGGTGGTCGCCAAGGGGGCGGCGGCGGTGCGATTCAACAAGGACTATGCGCCCCCCAAGACCGTGTCGGCGGCGCCGGCTGCGAAAGCGGGAAGCTAGTCGGGATCGCGGATTTCGGCGGGAAGGAGCGCTATCAACAATGCCTGGCGCCCTTTCTTCGCCGAACGGATATTTCACGGCGACGGGATCGACGGCGATGTCGAGGTCGCCACGTCGGTTCACCGGCGAAGAACACACCCTGTAGCCGAGAAGGACGCCGCTATGCGGTATTCGAAAACGACAAGTCGGTGGATGTCCGGCGCCGCGCTCCTGGTGGTCGGTGTCTCCTGCGCGACCGCGGCGATGGCGCAACAGGCGCCAGCGCCCGGCGCCCGGTCGCAGGAGGTGATTGTCTCGGCGAATGTAATGTATGACTCCAATGTCGCCGCCTCAAGCGATGCGCTGGCG
>JAYUBD010000670.1:0-2992 GCA_043740995.1 Caulobacteraceae bacterium
GGCCCATCGGCCCCAGGCCGTAATGCACTTCGCCGCCTGTTCCAGAGTGGGTGAGTCGGTCAGCGCGCCCGGTCGCTATTACGAAAACAATGTCAGCGGCACGCTCGTTCTGCTGGCCGCCATGCGCGAGCACGCCATCGAGCGTCTCGTATTCTCCAGCACCTGCGCAACCTATGGCCTGGTCGATCGCGCGCCGATCACCGAGGATGTCGAACAGGCGCCGATCAATCCGTATGGCCGCTCCAAGCTGATGGTCGAACAGATCCTGCGCGATTGCGGCGCGGCCTCGCCGCTGCGCTCGATCGCCCTGCGTTATTTCAACGCCGCGGGGGCCGACCCGGACGGAGCGGTGGGCGAGGACCACGAACCGGAGACCCACCTGATCCCCTTGGTGTTGCGGGTCGCCGCGGGCGCCGACGACGCGATCACCATCTTCGGCGACGACTACGACACCCCCGACGGCACCTGCATCCGCGACTACACCCATGTCGCCGATCTCGCCTCAGCGCACGTGCTGGCGCTTGATCGCCTGGAGACTCTGGGCAGTTTCACCGCCTATAATCTGGGGACCGGCGCGGGGCTCAGCGTGCGCTCGATCATTGGAGTCGCCGAACAGGTGACGGGCCGGTCGATTACCGTGCGAACCGGACCACGGCGGGTCGGTGATCCGCCCATCCTGGTGGCCGACCCCAGCCTCGCCCGCCGCGAACTCGGCTGGTCGCCACGGCTGTCCTCGCCGGAGCATATCGTTCAAACAGCCTGGACCTGGATGATCCGGAACGATGGCCAGGGTGCTGGATCGAGCGCCGCGCCGGCGCCTTGATCCCCCCGATCCCGGCGGCGTGGATGCGGTCTTCGTGGCGACGCGATCAGGCTGCTATGGAGAGGGACGGATTCGGAGTCGCCCGCATGTATAAGTTCACACTCGGCGTCGCCCTCGCCCTTTGGGCCGGGACAAGCGAGGCCGCCGAGACGCTCCGGATCGGTCCGCCGGGCCCCTGGGTGAAGCCCGCGACCCGGCCCGGGCTGCCCAAGGGCGCGGATGAGTCGGCGCCGGTCAGGCGGTTGTTGTCGGACATCCAGGTGCGGCTCGGCGGCGCGGGCGAAGAGCGGTATCAGGAGAACGCCTCGCGTCTGCAGACGCCGGCGGGCCTGGCGGCCGGCGCCATCGCCCTCAACTGGCGCCCTGACGTCGAGACCCTGACCGTCCACTTCGTCCACATCATCCGCAATGATCAGGTGATTGATGTCCTGGGCAATGGTCAGACCTTTACGGTTCTCCGCCGTGAAGCCAATTTGGAGCGCGCGGCGCTCGACGGCGCGCTGACCGCGACGCTGCAGCCCGAAGGCCTGCAGGTTGGCGACATTCTCGACGTGGCGTTCACCTATGCCCACCATGACCCGGTCATGCAGGGCCGGACCGAAATGGGCTTTGGCCTGATGCCCGGACCGCCGTTGGACCACCTGCGCATTCGCGAAACCTGGCCGACCGCGAAAGCGATCACCTGGCGAACCACCGAGGGGCTGGACACGCCGGCCGTGTCGAAAAAGGACGGGCAAACCGAACTCTCGATTGAAATGACCAATGTCGAACGTCCCAAGCCCCCCGAGGGCGCGCCGGCCCGCTACGGACGCCTGGCGTCTATCGAAGCCAGCGAGTTCAGCGGTTTTTCTGAGATTTCGGCTTTGATGGCGCCGCTCTATCGGTCGGCGACGACACTGTCGGTCGCCTCGCCGCTGAGGGTGGAAGCCGCCAGGATTCGCGCGGCATCGGTCGATCCCAAGGCTCAGGCCGCCGCCGCCCTGCATCTGGTGCAGGACAAGGTGCGCTACCAGTTCCTGGGGATGAACGAGGGCGGTCTGGTGCCCGCCCCCGCCGACCTGACCTGGGCCAGGCGGTTCGGAGATTGCAAGGGCAAGACCACGCTGCTCCTGGCGCTGTTGCAGACCCTGGGGATCGAGGCCGAACCCGCCCTGATCAGCGTCGGCGGCGGCGATGGGCTTGATCAGCAACTGCCGATGGTCGAGCTGTTTGATCATGTGATGGTGCGCGCCAGGATCGCCGGCAAGACCTATTGGCTCGACGGCACGCGCACGGGCGATCGCGGCCTGGATGCGCTGCGCATCCCGCCATTCCATTGGGCGCTGCCGGTGACGGCGTCGGGTGCGAACCTTGAACCGTTGGTGGTTCCGCCGCTGTTGATCCCGGACAGCGAAATCAGAGTGACCATTGATCAATCAGGCGGCCTGGACGCCATCGGACCGACGCGCGTGCAGATCATCAAGCGCGGCGACACGGCCATCGCCATGAAGCTCGGCCTCGCGGCGATGTCGGCCAAGACCGCCGAAGAGAATCTGCGGGCGCTGTGGACGCGGCTCGACCTGGCGGGCGATCTCAAGACCGTGGCCTTCCATTTTGACGAAGCGGCGGGTGAGGAGCGGATAACCATGGACGGCGACGGGCCTTCGGCCTGGCCGCGCGATGCGGACTCCGGCGCCCGCCAAAGTCGGGTGGATGGCGTGAATGTCGGGTCCGCCGCGGACTTCAGCCGCAAATCCAGGATCCGACCGGACGCGCCGTTCGCCCTGCCCTATCCCGGTTTCGAATCATCGACGGTGACGGTCATTCTGCCCCAGCGCGGTCGGGGATTTACGGTGGTCGGCGACGATGTGGATAGGATCATTTCCGGCCTGGTGTTTCAGAGATCGGCGCGGATCGTCGACGGCGTCCTCACCGTGGTGGTCAACCACAAGAGCATCGCACCGGAATTTCCCGCCGCCGAGGCGCCCGCGGTCAAGATCGCCCTGCGCGATCTGGCGAGCCAGTCCGTATTTGTGCGCGCGCCGAAGACCTATGAGGATTCCGAAGGCGAGCGCCGGATCCGCCTTGCCCGAACGCCGTCGGCGCCCTGGGAATATCTGGACCGCGCGGATGCCCGGATCCACGCCGGCGCCTATCAGGACGCCGTCGCTGATTTCGACCAGGCGCTCA
>JAYUBD010000671.1:0-2983 GCA_043740995.1 Caulobacteraceae bacterium
TGCGACGCCCTTTCATGTCTTCTCTTCCTGAGGAAGAGGCATCAAAATGTTTCGGCGAAGGAAAACCCTCGCCTGGGAAACACCGAAGACCACCACGACCGACCGGGCGAGATTCTCACAGCTAGTTACCCTGATGACAATACCGATCTGAGAGTGCCCCGATCGGTATTCAGGGCTGAGGCGCACCGCCGAGATCAGCCGCCGCCTTTCGTTTCTTGGCGTCCTCGTCGGCCCGCAACCTTGCAGCGGCGGCCTGCTGCGCAGCGCGGATCTGATCGGCCTGCATCGCCCGCGTTTGATCAGTCTGGCGTTGAGCTTGCGCCCGTGCTGCCTCGGCTCGGCCGACTTCCCTCTGGCGCGCCTCGTCGGCGGCCCGTTGGGTCGCGAGAGCCTGCTCGGCCCGTTGCTGGGCCTGGTTGCGAGCCGTCTGTATCTGCGCCTCGACTTGATGGGGTAACGCCATAGAACGGGCAGGAAAACACGCCAAGCAGACAAACCATGAACGAGGGCAGCCGCCTGGCCGCGACGCCGGGTCGGTACGCGATCCAATCCGGGCGCCGTTGTCAGCCCAGCGTTACCTCGATGCAGAGATAGCTAAGGCCTTAGCCAACACATCGGCCAAGAGATCGACCTCCTTTCGGCTCGTGCGCCACGAAGATAGGCTAAGGCGGAAGGCGGGCCTCCCCTCCCACATCGTTGGTCCGAACCACACCGCCCCGTCGTTGAGGACAGACGCGCGAACCCGCATCGTCTCCTCATCCGTGGCGCATCGGACCAGCACTTGGTTGAGGACAACCCGGTTCAGCACCTCGAAGCCGGCCTGTTTCAGGCGATTGGCGAGATGACCTGCCTCATCGCAATGCCTATCGACCATCTTCGCCACGCCTTGACGCCCCAACGTCCGCAGCGCGGCCCAAATGGCTATCCCACGCGGGCGACGCGAAAATTCCAACGTGAGGTTTTTCTGCGCGTCCTTCGCCGCCGAGAAATAGACGGCATCGCTATTCATGGCTTGCGCCAGTGCTTCTGCGTCGCGGCAGATCGCCATTGCGCCGTCATAGGGTGTGTTGAGCCACTTGTGTCCGTCCGTCGTCCAACTGTTCGCCTGTTCGATCCCGTCGGTTAGCGACCGGCGCGACGAAGCGCGAGCCCAAAGCCCGAATGCGCCATCGACATGCACCCACGCTCCCGCCTTGCGCGCGACAGGGAGGATCGCGGCGAAGGGATCGAACTCGCCGGTATTCACCTCACCCGCCTGGAGGATAAGGATTGTGCTTTCATCCAACGGCGGGAGGCGGTTCGGATCGACGCGCCCATTCTGATCCGTCTCGGCCTCGATCAGGCGGGCGGTCCCGAAGCCCAGCAGGCGCAACGCCTTGCGCACGGTGACGTGCGACATCCGTGATACGACGACGTTTATGTCCGGCGCGCCGGCCAGCCCATCGCGGTCGAAGTCCCAACCGGCGCGGGCCAGCAGGACTCGGCGGGCTGCCGAAAGACAGGTGATCGTACTGGCCGTTGCGCTGGTGCCAAAGCCGACCGCGCTCTCTTTCGGCAAATCCAGAATGTCGAGCACCCACTTCGCCGCAACCTTTTCAAGCGCTGCCGATACGGGCGACGTATCCTGCGACGAGGCGCACTGATCCCACGCAAGCAGCAAGCGATCAGCCGCTGCGGACGCTGGCAATGCGGCGCCGATGACGAACCCAAAATAGCGTGGCCCGTTGGATGCGACCGTCGCTGGTGAGCCCAGCCGATCGAGCAAGTCCAACATCTCTGCCCCCTCGCGTCCTTGTTCGGGCAGAGGTGTGTCAAAGGCAGCCAGCGCCGCGATAGCGGCCTCGTCTGGGAAAGGCCGGCGCTCGGCGGCGTTTCGGATGTAAGCCGCCGCCCGGCGGTCGGCGTCGGCCATCAAAGCGTCTTCGGTCATCTCGGTCTCATGGGCTGTAGAGTTTGCGGTCGAAAGCCGCGACATAATAATCGTAAGGGTCCGCTTTGTGGGCAACATAGCCCCTGCGTAGCAGGCCCCCTTCCAACACCTCGGAATCTCGGCAGGCTTGCTCTTGGCCCCCCTGGTACCGGCCACCCAGCATCACCGCCGCGTCGCCGCCTTTAACGTCTTCGGATGCACGCGAAACAGCCGCGCGACCTCGGAAGCGGGCCGATCGTCCTGCAGCATTTACTTTGCTTCCCTGACGTGAGCGCCGGTTAGCTTTGGCGGCCGTCCAAGGCGCCGGCCAGCGCGCTTGGCAGCATCAATGCCGCCGCGTTGTCGCTCACGGGTCTGCTCACGTTCCAGCTCGGCCAGCGCCGCAAAGGTTTGCGCGATGAAGCGGCCGATCGGGGCGGAATAGTCGAGCCACGGCATGTCCAGAATCCGCACGAGGACGCCCCGCCGGTGCTGCTCATCGAGTAGGACGACCAATTCGCCAGCGCGGCGCCCGAGCCGGTCCAAGCTCTTCACAACCAGTTCGTCGCCGGCGGTCAAACGAGCCAACAGGGAAACCAGGCGGTTGCGCGCCTTCACCCCACTCTCGATCTCCTCGACCACCTCGGCGCAGCCGGCGTCGGCCAGCGCCGCGCGCTGACGGTCGAGGTTCTGGTCATCCGTTGAAACCCGGGCGTATCCGACGCGCATTTTGTCTGGGACCTTTCGTCCATGACAATGCGCTGATTTTGCTGGTGGCGTGAAGGGTGGAAAAAAGGTGGACCTTTTGTCCACCAGGATGCGGCGCGCGAGCTACGGTCCTGACGCCAAAACCTCAACGCACCGGATTGGGACCCTCCTGCCATGCCACGCCGCCACGTCATCACAGACGCCCAGTTTGAACGCTTGCTCGCCCTGCCCACGGGTGAGGCCGACCTCATTCGGCACTACACACTCAGCCAGGAAGATCTGGACGTGATCGCTCGGCGGCGTCGGCCGCAGAACCGCCTTGGCTTCGCGCTGCAACTTTGCGCCCTGAGCTATCGTTGAACCGGA
>JAYUBD010000672.1:0-2982 GCA_043740995.1 Caulobacteraceae bacterium
GGCGACATGCTGCGTGAAGCGATCGCCTCGGGCTCAGAGCTCGGACGGAAGGTCGAAGGCATCATGCGGCGTGGCGATCTCGTCACGGATGAAATCGTCATCGGATTGATTGAGGCGCGGCTACCGGGCCTCGATGCCAGCGGCGGCGCCATTTTCGATGGATTTCCCAGAACCATTGCTCAGGCCGAAGCCCTCGATGCCTTGCTTGAACGCCGGGCCCGGCGCATCGACCTGGTGATCCGGCTTAAGGTAGACGAACAGGCTCTCAAGGCGCGGGTCGCCGGTCGATTCGCGGAATCGGGACGCGCCGACGACAATCCCGTGACCTTTGAACAGCGACTGATCGCCTATGGTCGAGACACCGCGCCGCTGGTGGCCTATTATGAGCGGCATAAAAAGCTCGTCGATGTCGACGGTATGGCGGCTGTGGCCCTTGTGGCTGGCGCTATTGACGCGGCCATCGATCGGCAGTCAGCCTGATCTCCGCCTCGCGACGAGATCGCGACGTTTTCATCGCCGTCGGCATTGACCTTGCCGGCATGTATCCTATAACAAGTCCTTCCGCGAAAGAGCGCGATCGGCGCGTCCGCCCCTCCCCATGACAGGGGCAGGGCGAATGAGCTGTTTCGCGCCAATTGTCGTGATCAGGAGAAAAACTGCGTGGCCCGTATCGCAGGCGTTAACATCCCTACCAACAAGCGCGTGGTCATCGCGCTACAGTACATCCACGGCATCGGCCCGTCCAAGGCTCGGCAGATCGTTGATCGCGTCGGAATCACCGATGCGCGCCGGGTGAATCAGCTGACCGATCAGGAAGTGATTCACATCCGTGAGACCATCGACCGTGACTATCAGGTCGAAGGCGATCTTCGTCGCGAGACCTCGATGAACATCAAACGGTTGATGGATCTCGCCTGCTATCGCGGTCTGCGCCACCGTAAGGGCCTGCCGGTTCGCGGGCAGCGGACCCACACCAATGCGCGCACGCGCAAAGGTCCCGCCAAGCCAATCGCCGGCAAGAAGAAATAAGAAAGCGTCGCCATGGCCAAGGAACCAACACGCGTCAAGAAGCGTGAACGAAAAAACATCACGTCGGGCGTCGCGCATGTGAACGCCTCGTTCAATAATACGATGATCACCATCACAGATGCGCAAGGCAACGCCATCTCCTGGTCCAGCGCCGGCGCGATGGGCTTCAAGGGATCGCGCAAATCGACGCCCTATGCCGCGCAGATGGCGGCGGAAGATGCCGGCGCCAAGGCCGCCGAACATGGCGTGAAGACCCTTGAAGTGAATGTTTCGGGCCCCGGCTCCGGTCGCGAGTCGGCCCTGCGCGCGCTGCAGGCGGCGGGCATGATCATCACCACCATTCGTGATGTCACCCCGATGCCGCACAATGGCTGCCGCCCGCCAAAGCGTCGGCGCGTCTAGCGCCCGTAGCGTCTCGCCATTCATCGCCGGCCCGATTCCCGAGGCCGGCGAACCCGCGTCCGAGGAATATCCGCCCGTGATTGAACGTAATTGGAACGAACTGATTCGCCCCGAAAAGCCGATGATCGAGCTCGGCTCCGACGGGTCGCGCAAAGCCCGGATCGTCGCTGAACCGCTTGAGCGCGGTTTCGGCGTGACCCTCGGCAATTCTCTGCGCCGGGTGCTGCTGTCGTCGCTGCAAGGGGCCGCCGTCACCTCCGTGCAGATTGACGGCGTCGTGCATGAGTTTTCCTCACTTGAAGGCGTGCGCGAAGACGTCGTTGATATCGTCCTGAACATCAAACAGCTGGCCCTGCGCATGCATGCCGAAGGGCCCAAGCGCATGACCTTGCGCGCCACCGGTCCGGGCGCCGTCACGGCCGGTCAGATCGAAGCGCCTTCGGATATCGAGATCCTCAATCCCAAACATGTGCTGCTGACCCTCGACGAGGGGGCCTCGGTCCGCATCGAATTCACGGTTGAGAACGGCAAGGGCTATGTCCCGTCTGAGAAGAACCGCCCAGAGGACGCTCCGATCGGCCTGATCGCCGTCGACGCCCTCTACAGCCCGGTCAAGCGCGTCGCCTATCGGGTCGAGCCGACCCGGCAGGGTCAGAGCCTGGATTATGATAAGCTGGTCATGGAGATCGAGACCAACGGTGCGGTCTCGCCAGTCGATGCGGTCGCCTATGCGGCGCGCATCCTGCAAGACCAATTGCAGGTATTTATCACTTTCGACGAGCCAAAGAAGAAACTGGACGGCGAGGCCAAGCCTGATCTGCCGTTCAATCCTTCCTTGCTTAAAAAGGTGGATGAACTGGAACTGTCGGTGCGATCGGCCAATTGCCTGAAAAACGATAATCTGGTCTATATCGGCGATCTCATTCAGAAGACCGAAGCCGAAATGCTGCGCACCCCGAATTTCGGCCGCAAATCGTTGAACGAGATCAAGGAAGTGTTAACTGCCATGGGTCTGCATTTGGGCATGGATGTGCCCAACTGGCCGCCCGAAAACATCGAAGACCTGGCCAAGAAGTTCGAAGACCAGATCTGATAAGCCTGCTAACCGGCCCGTCGCGAGACGGCCCGATATCTGAGGAGAGATCGACATGCGCCACGGCTATGCAAGACGGAAGCTGGGTCGCACCTCGGCCCACCGGACCGCGATGTTCGCCAACATGTCGGCGAGCCTGATCAAGCATGAGCAGATTGTCACCACCCTGCCGAAGGCCAAGGAACTGCGCCCGTTCGTGGAAAAGCTTGTGACCCTGGCCAAGCGCGGTGATCTTCATGCCCGGCGGCAGGCGATTTCCAAGGTTCGCGACGTCGATCAGGTCGGCAAGCTGTTCGCCACACTCGGTCCCCGCTACGAGGCCCGTGAAGGCGGATATATCCGCGTGCTCAAGGCCGGCTTCCGCCACGGTGACAACGCCGCCATGGCGGTGATCGAGTTTGTGGATCGCGATGTCTCGGCCAAGGGCAAGGACTCTGGTCCCGTCGCCGAAGCCGCCG
>JAYUBD010000673.1:0-2967 GCA_043740995.1 Caulobacteraceae bacterium
GCGCTGATGCCGTTCAGACGCATACAGTTGCTCGACACGAAGGTGAATCGCCGCTCGCCGTCGGGCGTCGAGATCATCTGGTAGATCATGCCGTTCGGCAGGTTGTCAGCGAGCGCCCGCAAGCGCTCCTCGCTCTCGTGCAACGCGACTTCAGCCTGCTTGCGCGCGGTGATGTCGATCAGGACGCCGGTCGCCTTGGGCGGCCCGTCTCCGAGCGGTCGCTCGAACTCGGCACGGACGAGCAGCCACCCCGGCGCGTCGTCGGACCGCCGATAGCGATACTCCGCCTCGAAGCTGGGCTCGCCACTTTCAAACGCGGCGATTGCCGCGGCCTGAACGCGCTCGCCTTCGCCCGGGAAGTACCGGCTGCGCAGATCATCCAAGGTAACCGGGCCGCTCGGTAGGAGGTCCATCCTCTTGGCCAGCCCGGTGGACATTTCCACGGTCGAGCCGCGCTCGCTGTCCCAGACCGCCATCTGAGCGGCTTCCATCGCCAGGCGCAGCCGCGCCTGGCTGGTCTCGAGCGTGCGGGCCGCGTCCACCCGCTCGGTGATGTCCTGGATCGCACCCACATACCGCAACGCCTGCGCGGTGGGTCCATCCCCGTCGAAGATGGCCTCGCCATGCGCCAAGACCCAGCGCAGCTGACCGTCGGGCCTGACGATGCGATATTCGTAAGGGGCGTTCTCCCGGAGCGCCGGATCGAGCGCCCGCTGCGCCATCGGCCAGGTGCGTTCGAAATCTTCAGGGTGAGTGATTGCGCTGACCAGGTCGACCGTCACGGCCTGGTCTGGCGCAAAGCCGCAGATTGCCCTCGCCTCGGGCGAATAGAGCATTTCGCCGGTCGCGAGGTTCCACTCCCAGACCCCGACGCGCGCCGCACGAGTAGCCATGGCGACCCGCGCCTGTTCGGCCTTCAGCTCGGCTTCCGCTTGGACCTGGTCGGTGACGTCGACCGTGAAGCAGCGGGTATTGATGAAGGCGCCGTCGCGGAACAGCACGCTTGACGAGATCAGCACATGGCGGATGGACCCATCCTTGTGCCGCAGTCGAGCCCTATACCGTTCAAGGCTCTCGCCGCGCGATAGTCGCGCTAAAATGTCCGCTATCACTCCCGCATCGGCATGGAAGTCGGCGATCGGCCGGCCCACGTACTCTTCCGGCCCGTAGCCCAGAAGATCCAGTTCAGCTTGGTTGGCGCGAAGGATCGTTCCGTCGCTGGCGACCAGATGCAGGCCGACAACACCGTTTTCGAAGAAGTCTTCTAGCGTCTCCAGGCTCCGCGCGTGATCGGCAGACGCTGGCGGAACAACACTATCCTCAATCATCGGACCCCACTAGATGACTGGGGCACAGCCCCTATCCATCCATGTTGCCCCCGACACGACTGTCATACTTCGATCGATTTCAACGGTCGAGCCCGTCGTCTCCGGTTTTCGCGGCAGCGCGTTAGGCCTTTTGCGGCTGTCCCATCTTCCGCATCCCCAATCCACCGCCAAAGTCTCCCTTCCCCCGAGCCTGTGTGAAAACGGAGAAGCACCCCAGAATCCAGGGCATTGGCTTTGGGGGCGGGATGACACGATCTTCACGTAGACCTGAGGCCTGAGGGCGGCTCCCCGTCGCCTTCCCCGCCTCTACCCTTGGGCCGACTGGGTCGTCCGCGCGGCGCTGTCCGGCAGATTGAGCGCCTCGCGCAAATTGGCGGCTAGCGTCTCCCGTAGGTAGGGCTTGTCCAGCACCGTGAAGCCGTGCGGTGCTTGGACGGCGCCCTCCCCAAGGAACCCGGACGTCAGGAGCACCTTCAATCGGGGCCGCATGGCCACAGCCTGGGTCGCCAGATCGATCCCGTTCTGCCCGCCCGGCATCACCACGTCGGAAAACAGCAGGTCGAAGGGCGCGTCGCTTGCGAGGTGATCCATGGCGGCCGCCGCGCTGGTGGCGGTCGTGCAACGGTAACCCAGATCGGTGAGCATATCGACGCAGAGCGAGAGGACCTCCTGATCGTCCTCGACCACCAGGATCCGTTCTGACCCTGCGGCGAGCGCCAGGCCCTCCGCTGCCGGACGCGCCGTGAGCGGGGCGTCGGTCAAAGGCAGGTTCAGCTCGAACGTTGTGCCCGCACCCGGGGACGAGACCACCTGAACCCCGCCGCCGGATTGGCTGACGAAACCATAGACCTGGGAGAGCCCGAGCCCAGACCCCTTGCCCACGTCCTTGGTCGTGAAGAACGGTTCGAAGATGCGGCGAGAGACTTCCGCGGACATCCCCTCCCCGGTGTCGGTCACCGAAACCCTTACGACGGGAACGCCGTGGCCGGGTCCCTTGGGTGGAGGGACGAGGCGGGTGCTGATCGTCAGACGCCCTTCCCGGTTCATGGCGTCGCGAGCGTTGACGCCGAGATTTAGCAAAGCGGACTCCAGCTGGGTGGGGTCAACATTTACGCGAAGGGATTTCGCGGACAGCTTGAGCTCGACAGCGACGCCGTCGCCCACCGCCTGGCTCAAGAGCGGGATGAAGTTGCGGATAAGGTCGTTGATGTCGACCACCCTCGGCCTGAGCTGCTGGCGCCGGGAAAAGGCTAGAAGCTGGTTGGTGAGGCCCTGGCCGCGTTCGGCGGCGAAGCGGATCGCCTGCAATTGGCGGGAGAGCCGCTGGTCGTCAGTGGCGCGGCGAAGCAGCATGTCGGCGTTGCCCAGGACCACCGTCAGCAGGTTGTTGAAATCGTGCGCCACCCCGCCGGTCAGCTGGCCCACCGCTTCCATCTTCCGAGCCTGGCTCAGCTGTTCCTCAAGTGAGCGGCGCTCGGTCGTGTCGAGAAGAGTCCCGAAGATCTCATGACCGTGCTCGGCCTTTTCCGGGGCCAGGACACCCTGGTCGAGGAAGGTGCGGTAGTCGCCGTCGCGGCACTTCCAGCGGTACTCACAGGCGTATGCGCCGGCCTTCACCGCCTGGGCCATGGCGCGATCG
>JAYUBD010000674.1:0-2951 GCA_043740995.1 Caulobacteraceae bacterium
GGCGGCGTCGTGCCAGGTTCCGCCATCCTGCTGGCCGGCGATCCCGGCGTCGGCAAATCCACCTTGCTGCTGCAGGTTTGCGGGGAAGCCGCTCGACGCGGCGCGGCCTGCGCCTACATTTCCGGCGAGGAGGCGGTCGAACAGATTCGCGCCCGGGCCCATCGCATGGGCCTGGCCGACGCAAAGGTAAAACTCGCCGCCGAGACCTCCCTTCGCGACATCGTCGACGGACTGAAGCGCGAGGCGTTCGATCTGGTGGTGATCGACTCGATTCAGACGCTGTGGAGCGACGCTCATGAGGCGGGTCCCGGTTCGGTGACTCAGGTACGCGCCTGCGCCGGCGAACTGGTGCGTCTGGCCAAGAAACGCGGGATCGCCATCGTTCTGGTCGGCCACGTCACCAAGGACGGTCAGATCGCCGGCCCGCGCGTGGTGGAGCACATGGTCGATGCCGTCCTCGCCTTTGAAGGCGAGCGTGGCTATCCGTTCCGCATTCTGCGCGCGGCGAAGAACCGGTTCGGGGCCACTGACGAGATCGGCGTGTTCGAGATGGGCGATGGCGGCCTGAATGAGGTGAAGAACCCGTCCTCCCTGTTCCTGAACGAGGGTGGTGAACGGTCGGCAGGCGCGGCGGTGTTTGCGGGCATTGAGGGCTCACGGCCGGTTCTGGTAGAGTTCCAGGCTCTGGTCGCGCCATCGGTCTATGGCACCCCTCGCCGAACCGTGGTCGGCTGGGACAGCGGTCGTCTGGCCATGGTGATGGCGGTGCTGGAAGCGCGCTGTGGACTTGGTTTTGCCTCGCGTGATGTCTATTTGAACGTCGCGGGCGGGCTGCGGATCTCCGAGCCGGCGGCGGATCTCGCGGCGGCGGCGGCCTTGGTGTCTTCGGCGCTCGATACCGCCCTGCCCCAGGCCTGCGTGGTGTTCGGAGAAATCAGCCTGTCTGGAGATATTCGCCCGGTGAGCAGGATGGAAATTCGCCTAAAGGAAGCCGCCAAACTGGGTTTTTCGCGCGCCTTGGCCCCGGGCGCCGCCGATGGTGCGCCCGGGTTCAGCGTGACCGGCGTCTCGCGCCTGGGTGAGGCGGTAACGCGCATCGGCGATGGGGCCTGGGCCTAGGGGCGCTCATGGGAATCACCCTTTTCGACTGGATAGCCGGCGGCGTGTTTCTGTTGTCGGGCTTGGTGGGCTTCGCCCGAGGCGCGACGCGTGAGGTGACGACGGTCGTCGCCTTCGTGGTCGCCGCCGTGCTGGCTGTGTTCAGCCTGCGGTTTTCGGGACGGATCTTTCGCCAGGCCATTGATATTCCATGGCTGGCCAATGCGACCGCGATCCTGGTGGTGTTCATCGCCGTCTACATTGTGCTTCGTCTGATTGGCGGCGCGCTGACCCGCGGCGTCAGACAGACGGCGCTGTCCGGCGCCGACCGGGTGCTGGGCTTCGCCATCGGCCTGGTGCGCGGCCTGGTGGTGGTCGGGCTGTTTACGCTGCTGATCGACGCCACCACGCCGGTCGAGCGCGTGCCCGGCTGGATCAAGGATGCGCGGGCCTATCCCTTGGCCGCCGCCGCCGGCGCCGGACTGCGCGCCTTCGCGCCGAAAGGGCTGCAAGCCGCCAGGGACGTCGCCCCGGCGATGGAGACGGCCGTCGCCGGTCCGCCCCCCGACGAAACCCCGGCCCCGGCGCCGCGAAAACGGCGCGGCGGCTACAGCGCCGATCAGCGTGGCGCGCTGGATGATCTGGTGGAGAAGACCCGATGACGCCCCATCCCCGCTCCGCGCCGCTGGCCGGAACCCACCGCGACCCGGACGATGATCAATTGCGGCTTGAATGCGGTGTGTTCGGGATATTCGATGTCGCCGATGCCGCGTCGATCGTGGCGCTCGGCCTGCACGCCCTGCAGCATCGCGGCCAGGAGGCCTGCGGCATCGCCGCCTTCGACGGCCAGGGATATCATACCGAACGGCATCTTGGTCATGTGGCGGACGCCTTTTCAGGCGGCGATCTGATCACTCGACTGCCGGGCGCCTACGCCATCGGTCATACCCGTTATTCGACGGCTGGCGGCAGCTTTCTGCGCAACGGACAGCCGATGTTCGCCGATCTTGAGGCTGGCGGCGTGGCCATCGCCCACAATGGCAATCTGACAAATTTCCTCTATCTGCGCGAACAATTGGTCTCCGACGGTGCGATTTTTCAATCGACCTCCGACTCTGAAGTGATCCTCCACCTGATCGCCCGCTCGCGAAAACAGAAGGTGGTCGATCGGTTCATCGACGCCCTGGCCCAGGTGGAAGGCGGTTACGCCCTGGTGGCGCTGACCAACAAGAAGCTGATCGGCGTGCGCGATCCTCTGGGAATCAGACCCCTGGTTCTGGGCCTGCTGAACGGCAAGTGGGTGCTTGCCTCCGAAACGCGGGCGCTCGACATGATCGGCGCGCGGTTCGAGCGCGATGTCGAACATGGCGAGATGGTGGTGATCTCGCAGGACGGGGTGGAAAGCCTTCGCCCCTTCCCTGCCGCCCACGCCCGGCCCTGCCTCCTGGAACACATCTATTTCGCCATGCCCGACAGCGTGGTCAACGGCCGCTCGGTCTATGAGGTCCGCAAGCGGCTGGGACGGCGGCTGGCGATGGAAAGCGGCGTGCCCGCCGACGTGGTGGTGCCGGTGCCCGATTCCGGCGTCCCGGCGGCGCTCGGCTACGCCCAGGCCAGCGGCATCCCGTTCGAGATGGGCATCATCCGCAACCACTATGTGGGCCGCACCTTCATCCAGCCCACCCAGGACGCCCGCGAACTCAGCGTCCGGATGAAGTTCAATACCAATCGCGCCGTGCTCTCCGGAAAGCGCGTCATGTTGATCGACGACTCCATCGTCCGCGGCACCACGTCGGTGCGCGTGGTGCGCATGGTCCGCGAGGCGGGCGCCCGCGAGGTTCATCTGCGCTCCG
>JAYUBD010000675.1:0-9605 GCA_043740995.1 Caulobacteraceae bacterium
CGGCCCTCGCGCCATAGCGACCGCAACACGCCGGCTTTCACTTTGACCGGATCCGTGGTGATCTGGCCATAGAGAGGAATTTTGCATGCATGAAATCACCGTGGGCGAGGATCTGGCCCTGAGCGCCGATGCGGTCTGGAGCGTCATCGGCGATTTTTCCGGCATCCGGAAATGGGCGACGCTGGTCGAGGGCGAGACCACCGAACAGACGCCCGAGGGCAAGGTGCGCACGCTGAGCATGCCAAACGGTCGGACGGTGCGGGAACGGCTGACCAACGAGGGCGCCTATCTCTATACCTACACCCTCGATCGACCCGATATGCGGGCCTATTTTTCGACCGTCTCGGTCAGGCCGACCGGCGACTCCGCCGCCCGGATTGAGCTGGTGGTGAAATTCGAGCCGATCGACGAGACGACCCTGGAGGCGGCCACCGAACAGTTGACCCGGTTCCTGCGGGGCAATCTGAAGGCCATGAAGCGGGCGCTGGGCGTGGGCTGAAATCCCCGCGCGACGCGGAAGCCCTAATCGATGCGCGCCTCGGCATAGCCTTTAAGAACCTCGACGCCGTTCTGGTTGACGGTGACGACCTCAAGCTCCACCCGCTTGTCGCCGCCTTCATCTTTCAGCCCGGTCACTGTGGCGGTGGCGTCGAGGGTGTCGCCCGGCCAGACCTGGCTGGTGAAGCGCACGCCATATTTGGTCAGGCGACCGTCGCCGACATGGTCGGTGAGCATCTTGCCGGTCATGCCCATGGTCAGCATCCCATGGGCGAACACCGACGGATAGCCGGCGACCTGGGTGGTGAAAATCTCATCGGTGTGCAGGGGATTATAGTCACCGGAAGCACCGGCATATTGCACAATCTGGGTGCGTTTCAGGTCCTCGACCAGGCGCTGGCTAAACACCTGGCCGACCTTCAGTTCGCTGGCTTTCAATGTCATGGCGGGTCTCCCTATCCCTGATCCGCCGGGCGCTCGGTGCGAACACCAACGCCGCGCGCGGTGACGACCAGTTCGCCCTTTTGATTGCGGTATTCCGTGACGCTTTCCGAGAAAATCAGCTTGCCGGCGCGCTTGCCTTCCTTTTCCCAGGTCTTTCCGGGTTGAGTCGAGGCGGTCAGCACATCGCCGGCGCGCAGGGGTTGGTGATATTCATAGTGCTGCTCGGCATGGAGCCCCCCGCCGTTCCCGCCACCGCCGCCGCCGGCGGCTTCGCGACGAATGCCCGTCGCCTCCTTGCCCGACCCGAACCACGGCTTGCCGATCTTGGGCCGCAGCGGATATGAGGGGTCAAACTGCGCGCTGGCCTGCACGAAGGTTGGCGGCGCGATCACCGATCCGACCGCCGACGCCTTGGCGTGGGCAGGGTCATGGTAGATCGGGTTGTCGTCGCCGACCGCCCGGGCGAACATCATGATATGGCTGAATTCGACGGGAAACGATTCGACGGTCATGACCACTCCCAACTGAACTATTGGATCCGCGCGAGGGCGCGGGTTTTCGAAGACGAACCTTAACGGATCAGCGCGCGCATCGCCTGATCCAGACCCTGGATGGTGAGCGGGAACATCCGCTCGCCGATCAACTGACGCATCACGCCAATCGACGGCGTGTGGTCCCAGTGGCGCGCGGGCGTGGGATTGAGCCAGGCGACACTCTCCCAGGTCCTGGCCACCCGATCCATCCACACCGCGCCTGGTTCCTCGTTCCAGTGTTCCACCGAGCCGCCGGGATAGGTGATCTCATAGGGGCTCATGGTGGCGTCGCCGACGAAGATCACCTTATAGTCGCGACCGTATTTGTTGAGCAGGTCCCAGGTGTCCAGCTTTTCAGCATGGCGGCGGCGGTTGTCTTTCCACACTCCTTCATAGAGGCAGTTGTGGAAATAAAAAAACTCCATGGTCTTGAATTCGGTGCGGGCGGCGCTGAACAGCTCCTCGCAAATCCGGATATGGCTGTCCATTGAACCGCCGATATCAAAGAAGATCAGCACCTTGATCGTGTTGCGCCGTTCGGGCTGCATGACCAGATCGAGATAGCCCTTATTGGCGGTCTCCTTGATCGTGCCCTTCATATCCAGCTCATCAGGGGCGCCTTGCCGGGCGAATTTGCGCAGCCGGCGCAGCGCGATCTTAATATTGCGGGTGCCAAGTTCCACCGAGTCGTCGAGATTTTTGTATTCGCGTTTGTCCCAGACCTTGATCGCCTTACCGTGGCGGCCCTTGTCCTGGCCGATGCGAATGCCTTCGGGATGATAGCCGTCGGCGCCGATCGGAAAATTACGTCCGCGGCCGCGCGCGTTTTCATCGCCCTCCTCGTCGCCCTCGCCCTCGCCCTTGGCCTGCTTCATCTGTTCCTGGAGCATTTCCATGAACTTTTCGAAGCCGCCCATCGCCTCGATCTGCTTTTTTTCCTCTTCGGTGAGGAAACTCTCGGTGAGACGCTTGAGCCATTCGGTGGGAATATCCTGGGCTTTTTCAAGGGTAATCAGGTCCAACCCTTTGAATACATGACCGAACACCACGTCGAACCGGTCGAGATATTTCTCATCCTTCACCAGCGTGGCGCGCGACAGATAATAGAAATCCTCGACCCGGCGCTCGATCACCGCCTTGTCCATGCCCTCCATCAACATGAGATATTCCTTCAAGGTGACAGGCACCTTGGCCGACCGCAGCTCGTTGAAGAAGTTCAGAAACATAGGATCAGGATCTTTCGCGCGAACGCTCGTTTGATGGCGAGGATGAAGGCCGGCGCGCGCCCTGTAAAGTGCGAACGTCGCGAGACCCGGGGCGTCACCCTCGGCGAAAGATGAAATCGTGGTCCCGCGCGGCCCCGACGCGGAAGTCGTATTCGCCGACTTTTTCAAAGCCCTTGGCGGCGTACAAGCGCTGCGCGCCAAGGTTTTGCGACCAGACCCCTAGCCATAGCCGCCGGGGGCCGTCCCGCTCAAGCCAGGCCAGGGCGGCATCCAGCAGGCGCGATCCCCGCCCGCCGCCCTGCCAGGGGCGCAACAGATAGATCCGCTTCAACTCGAGGCAGGCCGGAGTCACCTCGGGATGCGGCAGCCCGCAGGGGCCGGCCTGGGCATAGCCGATCGGCCGCCCCTCCGCCTCCAGCAGCCAGAGGGCCTGAGCGGGATCGGCGAGGTCGCGGCCAAAGGCCTCGGGCGTGTAAGCCAACCCCAAAAAAGCGGCGAGATCAGCTGGCGCATACAGGTGGCCGAATGTCTCGCAAAACGTGTCCGTCGCCAACCGGGCGAGATTTTCGGCGTCATCTGTCTGCCCTCGCCGAATCGTCACCAGGTTCGTCTCGCCCATATCCACGGTAGGCCTTTCTGATCTTCGCCCTGGATCCATGATCGGTTCAGGCCTGTTCTCGCCTTAAGCCGATCGCCGCTCTAGAGTGCGCGGATGGATGTCTTTCTCTACACCCACCTCGATATGCTCGATCATCGGCCTCGTGAAGGCCATCCGGAACGGCCCGAACGTCTGATCGCCGTCACCCAGGCCTTGGCTGAGGCGCCAGGTCTGTGCGCCCATGCGGCGCCGCTGGTTGCCGCCGAGGATCTGGCGCGCGTGCACACCGCCGCCTATGTCCGCGCCATCGAATCGGCGTCGCCCGCGACGGGCGTCACGCACCTGGATCCCGATACGGAAATGTCGCCGGGGACTCTGCGGGCGGCGCGTCGGGCGGCCGGGGCCGTGACGGCGGCGGTCCGGGCCGTGGCGGCCGGCGAGACCTTGCGCGCCTTTTGCGCGGTGCGCCCGCCTGGCCATCATGCCGAGCCGGCCCGGGCCATGGGGTTCTGCCTGTTTTCCAGCGTCGCTATCGCGGCCCGGGTGGCGCAAAGCCTGGGCTTCCGGCGGGTGGCCGTCGCCGATTTCGATGTGCATCACGGCAATGGCACCCAGGCGGTGTTCGAGAACGATCCGGATCTGTTCCTCGCTTCGGTGCATCAAAGCCCCTGCTATCCGGGGACCGGCGATCCCAGCGAGACCGGGGTCGGCAATATCGTCAACGCCACGGTGCCGCCGGATGCGCCGCGCGAGGTCTGGCGCGCGGCGTTCGAGGGCGCGGTGGCGAGCCTGGACGCCTTCGCGCCTGATCTGGTGATCATCTCGGCGGGGTTTGACGCCCATGCACGGGACCCCCTGGCCGACCAGAACCTTGAGGCCGAGGATTTTGCCTGGGCGACCCGGGCGATTGTCTCCGTCGCCAACCGCCATTGCGGCGGCCGGATCGTCTCGTCGCTTGAGGGCGGCTATGACCTCGCCGGTCTCGCCACCTCGGCCCTGGCCCATGTCCGCGCCCTGCAGGCGCCGTGAGGGTCGCGGGGGCGATCATTCTCGCGCGTCACGGCGAACCGGCGCTGTCACGCAAGGTGCGGCTGAGCGCCGCGCAATATCGCGACTGGTGGGCGCGCTACGAAGAGGGCGGTCTGAAGGTTGATCAGGCCGCGCCGGCGGACCTGATCGCCGTCGCCGCGACGGCGGGGATCATCCTGTCGTCCACCCGTGAACGGGCGCGCCAGAGCGCCGCTCTACTGGCGCCGGGGCGCGCGATCATCTTCGATCCGACGCTCATCGAGGCGCCCTTGCCTTCACCCCCGCTGCCGACCTGGATCCGGCTGTCCCCGCGCTATTGGGGGGTGGTGGCGCGGATGTGCTGGTGGTTCTTCAACTATCACGACGGCCAGGAGTCCCGCGCCCAGGCCGAACGGCGCGCCTATGCGGCGGCCCGGGGAATTGTGGCGCGCGCGACGGCCGGCGAGGATGTGCTGGTGGTGGCGCACGGCTTTTTCAACGCGATGCTCGGCCGCGCGCTGATCGCGATGGGCTGGCGCCGCGCTTTTGGTCGCGGCTACGACTATTGGTCCCTGCGGCGGTTTGAGGGGCCGAATAGGAGGGGTGATTAGGCCCTTCCTCCCCAGACGGGGAAGGACAGACGGCAAAGCCGTCAGGGTGGGCATGGCGAGGCCTTGGGGATGCTTCCTTAAGAGCCCCACCCCGGACTTCGTCTCGACCCTCCCCAAAAACGGGGAGGGAGGACGGGGCCCTAACGCATCATCGCGCCGGCGGCGAAGGACAGCGCGACGACGACGGCCCCGCACAGCAGGAGCAACCAAGGCGGCGCTGATGACGACGCCTTGACCTTCTCCGGCGGCGGCATGACGGCATCCGCCGGCCGCGCCAACCGCGACAGCCCCTCGGCCGCGGCGCGGACCTCGGCGGCCAGGCCGCGAAGCCTCGCCGTGGGGGCGAGTTCGCGGGTGATCCAGCGTCGCACGATGGGCTCGGACGCGCTCCAGATATCGTGCTCGGGATCAATGCCCCGCGCCACGCCTTCCACCGTCGCCATGGTCTTCTGCAACAGCACCAGTTCGGGGCGCAGGCGCATCTCGAACAGCGCGGTGATCTCGAACAGCTGGGTCAGCAGCCGGCTCATCGAAACATCCCGCGCCGCGCGTCCGACGACCGGCTCGCCCACCGCCCGCAGGGCCTGGGCGAACGCCGCCGGATCCTGGGTCTGTGGCACATAGCCCGCCTCGAAATGCACCGCCGCCACGCGCCCATAGTCGCGCCGCAAAAAGCCCCAGAGGATCTCCGCCAGAAACCGCCGCTCCCGGGCATCCAGCCGCCCGATGATTCCGAAATCAACGGCGATCAGTTCGCCGCCTGGACCAACGAACAGATTGCCCTCGTGCAGGTCGGCGTGAAAAACGCCATGGTCCAGCACCTGGGCGAGGAAGGCCTGGATCAGGCGTCGCGCCAGGGCCGGTCGATCAACCCCCGTCCGGGCCAGGGCCGCCGAGTCGCTCAATGCCAGGGCGTCCACCCATTCCAGGGTCAGCACCCGGCGCGCCACGCCCTCCCAGACCACCCTGGGCGCGCTCATCAGGCCGTCGGCGGCCATGGCGTCGCGAAGCTCGTCGGCCCCGGCCGCCTCGAAACGGAGATCCAGTTCAAGCCGCAGAGCGCGCGCGATGATGCCGGTGAAGGCCTGGGGGTCGAGACGCCGGGCGACCGGCGCGAAACGCTCGGCAAGCCCCGCCAGGCCGGTCAGCAGGGCGACGTCTTCCGCCACCCGCCGCTCAATGCCGGGCCGAAGCACCTTGACTGCGACCGCCCGGCCATCGAGGAGCGTCGCCGCGTGCACCTGCGCCAGAGAGGCGGCGGCTACCGGCGTATCCGTGAAGGTCGAGAACAGGGTGCTCAGGGGCTGGCCAAGAGCGGTTTCGATTGCGCGCTTGGCGACATCCGCCGGAAACGGCGCGAGCCTGTCCTTCAGCCGACCCAGATCAAGGGCGAATTGGGCGCCGACCATGTCGCCGCGCGTCGATAGGAACTGGCCGAACTTGATGGCCGCCGGGCCCTGGCGTTCCAGCACGCCGGCCAGACGCTCGCC
This sequence comes from Caulobacteraceae bacterium, assembly GCA_043740995.1. Lineage (GTDB taxonomy): Bacteria > Pseudomonadota > Alphaproteobacteria > Caulobacterales > Caulobacteraceae > Acaudatibacter. The sequence continues at coordinate 6,409 of JAYUBD010000675.1, forward strand.
CGGCCGCCCGCGCCGCGCGGCGCGGCCGCTGAACAGGTGCAGCCCCCGCGCCAGCCAGCGCGTGCCGGGGGACAGCCCGGCCTCGACTTCCCGCGGCATGAGGGCGTCGGTGCGGATCAGGGCGAAGACCAGGGCGACCAGACGGATGAGGGCGGCCATCGCGCCCAATCAGAGCGCCCAACCCTGGTGCAGGGCGCAGACGCCGCCGGTGAAGTTGGTCGCCGAAACCCGCGAAAATCCCGCCTCCCGCATCAGGAGGGACAGGGCGGCCTGATCAGGGAATCTTCGGATGCTTTCCACCAGATACTGATAGGCCTCGCGGTCCTTGGCGACTGCGGCGCCGACGGCGGGAATCACCCGAAACGAATAGGCGTCGTAGAGACGCCGCAGCGCGTCGGTCACCGGTCTGGAAAATTCCAGACAGAGGAAGCGCCCCCCCGGGCGCAACACCCGCCGCGCCTCGCGCAAGGCGCCGGGAATATCGGTGACATTGCGCAGGCCAAAGGCGATGGCGTAGGCGTCCGCCGCGGCGTCCGGCAGGGGCAGGCGCTGAGCGTCGCCGACCAACCAGCCGATATCGCCCTGGCCCCGGGCCAAACCGGCGCTGACCATCTCGAAATTATAGTCGATGACGGTGACCCGGGCGCTCTGGCCGCCCCGCCGCCGGCGCGCGGCCTCGGCCATGGCCTGGAACCGGCGGGCCATGTCGCCGGTGCCGCCGGCGCAATCAATGATCCGCTCGCCGGGCTGCGCGTTCATCCGGGCGGCCGCCGCGTCCTTCCACAGACGGTGCAGCCCCACGCTCATCAGGTCGTTCATCAGGTCATAGCGACCGGCCACCGAATCAAAGACGCCGCGAACCAGCCCGGCCTTTTCGGCGGGATCGACATCGCGATAGCCAAAGCTGGCGGCGGGCTCATGCATCAGCGCCTCTTAAGGCCGAAGCGCCCACGCTGGAAGAGCGCGCCGCCCGGCCTTATGGCGCCCGCCCGCGCTCTGGGTTAGGCAGGCCCATGCCTGAACTGCCGGAGGTTGAAACTGTTCGCAGAGGCCTGGAGCCTGTCCTGGCCGGCGCGCGCCTGCGCCGGGTGGAGGCGCGTCGCCCGGATCTGCGCTTTCCGCTGCCGGACGGGTTTGTGCAACGCCTGACCGGCGCGCGGATCGAGCGTCTGCGCCGGCGCGGCAAATATATCCTCGCCGACCTGGATCGCGACGAAACGCTGATCATTCATCTGGGCATGACCGGCCGGTTCGATATCCAGGGATCAGGGCGTTCCTTGCCGACCGGCGATTTTGTGCTCGCCGCGCCGGTCGATGCCAAACATGCGCATATCGTGTTTGAAACCGAGGCCGGCGCGAGGGTGACCTATTTCGACGCCCGGCGCTTTGGCTTCATGGATCTGGCGGCCAGCGCCGGCCTGGCCGGCCATGCCCGGTTCGTCAAAATGGGCCCGGAGCCGTTGGAGGCCGACTTCAATCCCGCCTATTTGGCGAAGGTGTTCGCCGGACGCCTTCAGGGTCCCAAGACCCTGTTGCTCGACCAGGCCGTCGTCGCCGGCCTTGGCAATATCTATGTTTGCGAAGTGCTTTTTCGCGCCGGTGTTTCACCGTTGAAACCGGCCGGGGCGTTGCGCCGGGTCAAGATAAATTCCATCGTCGCGGCCGTCCGCAAGGTGCTTGAAGCGGCCATCCTGGCGGGAGGCTCAACGCTGCGGGACTTTGCCGATACCCAGGGGGTCATGGGATATTTCCAGCACGCCTTCGCGGTCTATGGACGCGAGGGCGAGGCCTGCCAGGCCGCCGGGTGTTCCGATCGGGTGCTGCGCATCGTTCAAGCTGGCCGATCAACCTTCTATTGCCCAAGCTGCCAGGCGTGAGGCGCGCGATACGCGTTTGGGCGGCGCTCGCGGCAGGTCTGATCATCGCTGCCGGACTAATGGCGGACGCCGCCGTCGCGGAGCCGCCGACCTGGACGATCCAGGGGCGGCACGGGACGATGTTGCTGTTCGGCGCGGTTCACGTCCTGCCCCCTGGGCTTGACTGGCAGCCCAAGGCCCTTACGGACGCGGTCCGCCAGGCCGACGAAATCTGGTTCGAACTGCCGATCGGCGGCGATAGCGATGTCAAGGCCGCCGCCCTGATCAGCCGGCGAGGCCTTCTGCCGAAGGGGGCCGGCTTGTCGAGCTGGCTGACCTCGGACGAGCAGCAACGGTTGTGGCGCGCCGCCGGTGCGGTGGGGGTGGCCCCCGGCGGTTTGCAGGCCATGCGGCCGTGGTTGGCGGAAATCACCTTGTCGCTGGCCATCGACACGCGGGCAGGCGCCGATGTCGCCAATGGCGTGGAGCGCTATATCCAGGCGATTGCCCCCGCCACGGCGCGGCGCAGGGCCTTCGAGACCGCCGACGACCAGGTGGGTTTTCTGGCGGGAGAGTCGTTCCACGATCAACGCGCCACGCTTGAGCTCACGCTCACCGAGATCGAAACCCAGCCGGACTCCTATCGGCGCACCTTGAACGCCTGGCTCGCGGGCGATCTGCAAACCCTGATGGCGGAAGACCTTGATCCGCTGCGATCGGCGGCGCCGGCCGCCTATCGCCGGCTGATTTCGGATCGCAACCGGCGCTGGGTCAAAATTCTTAAGCGACGGCTGAAAGGCGCGGGCAAGGTCGTGGTGGTGGTGGGCATGGGGCACCTGATCGGCCAGGACGGCGTCCCAGCCCTGCTGCGCGCCGCCGGCTACGCGGTCACCGGCCCCTGACGAGGCGACGTCATGGTAGAACAAGGCTCCCCTTGATGGCCCCACACGGCCGCATCGATCCAATTGACCCCGCCGCCGCCTTCCCCTATATCCGCGCCTCCCGTTTTTAGATCAGCGTCCCGGTGGACGGTGGTCCTCCAAAGGTTCGTTATTCGATGGCTAACAATCCCGGCGCCAAGAAAGCCATTCGCAAAATCGAGCGTCGCACCGAAGTCAACAAGGCGCGTCGATCGCGCGTTCGGACGTTTTTGCGCAAGTTCGACGAGGCCCTCGCCGCCGGTGACGCAGGTGCAGCAAGTGCGGCGTTCACCGTGGCGCAAAGCGAGCTGATGCGTGCAGTCGGCAAGGGCGTTTTGCATCGCAACACCGGCGCGCGGAAAGTGTCGCGACTGCACCGTCAGCTGAAGAAGTTGGCCGTCGCCTAAACCGCCCGGTTTAT
>JAYUBD010000676.1:0-2940 GCA_043740995.1 Caulobacteraceae bacterium
AAGAACTCGGTGCAGGGTGGAGCGTTGAAGCGCATCGGCGACCCGGATGAGATGGCTGGCGCGGCGCTCTACTTCGCGAGCCCGGCCTCTTCGTTCACCACCGGCCAGACGCTTGTGCTGGACGGCGGCGGGCTGGCCTAGGCTCGTCACATGAACCCCTCACCAGTCCGCCACCACGCTCTGGAAGGGCAACAGAAGAGATGCCAACGGCCGCGTGGGCCGCGCGCACTGGCTTTGCGGCTGCGTCCGGTCTTCCTCTGTCCTTGAGCCCACACGCCGGCGGATTCGAGAACAGTTCCAGCCCGAACGGACCACGACAATGGACCATTCGGCCCTTTCTCTGGCAAGCGCTGAGCACGACCATCATCGTGAAGGCCGCTAACCGCGCTTTTCGGCCCTCCATAGCGGTGAAAGGCAGGTTCGCGCATGAGTCCCGACCAGATCCAGCAGGCGGTGTACAACGCGATCGTCGGGTCGGGTGAATCGGTCATCGAAGGGACCGTGGTTGCCCTCCTCCCAGTCCTCTGGTTCCTCGTGATCTCGGTTCACCTGGCGCGTCCATACATCCTTAATGTCGTGACGAAGTTCAGCCTCCGCCTTGGCGCAGACCTCTGGTGGCTCGTATACGCGAGTGCTCGAGACCTCCTGATCGTTGTGACATTTGTCTTGAGCATCCAGTTCTTCTTCGTTGATCCATTCATCGCGGGGGCATGGCCAATCACGGGCGGCCTCGCCGCGGTCTGTGCCCTGGCCGTCCTCGTGATCAAGCTGATCTGGGACGCAGACGACAACCCGAGGGCGTTCTACGCGGTGAGCGGGTTGCTCGGGCTGGGCTCAATGCTCTACCTGGTTCCGACATTCATCGGCGTTCAGGCGACCGACTTCAAGAACCTCGACGACTTCAGTTCGCTCTTCATCTCATCAAGTCACCCTGTATTTGCCGCGGGAATGGCGTACGCGAGCATGGCGCTCAGCGGTGCGCTCGGTCTCGTCGCCGTTGTCTACGTGATCTTCTTCCACGCGAGCGTGACCGATGACGCCGGCGATGCCAAGGCAGCCACCGCAGGGGGCGAGTGATGGAGCGCGAGTTTGCCGTCAGCGTCGATGAAGCGACATGTTTCAATTGCGGTATTTGCATGGATCTCTGTCCGATTCGCACGCTTGACATGACGCGTGCCAGCGGGCCCGGGCCGGAAGCGACGTTCGAGCGCGGTGCCGACGTAAAACATACGCATGACTGGATGATGGAAGCCCCGGTGCAGGTGGATCACTGCAACGGCTGCACAATTTGTGTCCGGGAGTGCCCGACGCAGGCAATCACCATCGCCCAGGTTGAGAACCGGCCAGACTACGCGCCCAGGCAGGGGCCGATCCTCATCGAGCCGCACGGAGCCGATATGCGCTGGATGCCGCTCTCCGCCTACACGCGTGCGGCGAGCAAGGTTCAAGCCCCCCGAGACGCACACGATCCCTGGGGCAAGGATCTCCGCTGGCGGCTGGCGAAGCGCGTTGGTCCTTGGCAGGTCTGGCGCACGTGGCTCGGGAAATAATCGAACGGCCGGCCGCGTCGGCGGCCAAAGGAGAACCGCAATGACTGTCGATGACCTCAGTACCGCCCTCAGTTTGGCGTTCCAGAATGGCTTCCGCGACTTCCTGGTCGGATCGATGGTGGCGGCGCTTCCGCTGCTCTGGGTTGCCGCACTGGTGTTCTACCTCATGCGACCGTACGCAATCCGGACACTACGCAAGCTCTCCATGCGCTTTGGCGCCGACGTTTTCTGGCTGTCCTACGTGTTGCTCCGCGACGGCATGTTGATAGCGACCTTTGTGACGAGCCTGATCTTCTTCTATCCGAATCTCCTGCACGATAGCCCGATCCCCGTAACCGCGCCTCTCTCCGCGATCTTCGTGCTCTGGGTGCTGGTGGTGAAGATGGTTCGCGATCCGGACGAGAGTCCCCGCGACTACCGCCTCAGCGCCTTACTACTCACCGTCGGCTCGGCGCTGTACCTCGTGCCGTTGGCGCTCGGGGTCGAAGTGGCGTCGCAAAGCCACCTCCACAGCTTGTCCAAGTTCCTCGTTTCCGATACGAACTTCGACCTTGCCCTGGGCATCCTCTACATCTCGATGGCTTCCCTCATCGCCACGGGTGCGTTCATGTTCTGGTATGTGATCAAGACATCCGCACCGAAGGCTGAGCAGCGTCCAACTGGAAAACAGGGCTCCTCCGAAGGAGGGCTACCGGTCGTCTCGGGCCGTTGAGCAGCGCGAGCCGCGCTCAAGTTAGGGCTATCGCAGAGTTCTGTGGAGCAATGACCCGCAAGTAGCTACTACAAAGTGGAGCGCCTAGCCAGCTCGAAACGGGTCACGCCTCAGATACCCGTTGCGCCACCGCTGGGCGGAAGCCGGCCAGCGCGAGTATGGGAGGGGTCTGCCCGGCTCAAGGCAACCGCCACCCCGGAATAGCGGCCGGGGTATCGCCCGGGATATGCTGAGGTTGGAGGCGCCGCCCGAATGATGATTCTTCGCATTCTCCTCCGTCTCATCCTGGCGATTGGCCGCCTCCTCCTGGCGGTCGTCAAGAAGTCAGTGAACCTGACGCTCATCGGCGTTGCCACAGGCGCCCTCCTCATGGTGCTCGACACGCTGCTGCTCGAGGCCGACAACGATCGGCCCGGAGCCTCGTAATTCCTGTCGCTGAGTTTGCTCGATCTACCTGACCGACCTCGCGGGTGCGTACGATGGGCGGAGTATCAGGCAATTCACCCCGTTTATGAGCGATCGAACTTAGGCCCTATTGGGCCCGTATCGGGGACCAGATGGTCGCGGCGCAGCAGTGGCAGGCGGGATACCTTTGCAACAAGAGAACTTAGGAGGAACGAAATGAAACGCAGGACCCTCGATATCATATTCGCCGCAGGTGGTGTGCTTCTGGCAGCG
>JAYUBD010000677.1:0-2935 GCA_043740995.1 Caulobacteraceae bacterium
CGATAGATCGAGGGTGTGGGTCAGTTCGAAGATGATCGGGCGTTCGCAATCCTCGATCATCACCGGCGCCAGGGTGCCGTAGCGATCGGCCGAGGTCGCCTCGGCCCGCACCCAGCGCGAAGCCACCGAGTGGCGCGACCACAACACGACCACGGCCTTGGCCTGGCGCAAGGTTTCCTCGATCACCTGATCGAACACCTCGCCCGCGTGCAGGGAAGCATCCCACCAGACATCGAAGCCCTGCGCGACCAGGGCGTCGGCAAAGCGTTGCGCGGTGGCCCGATCCTCCCGATTATACGAGATGAAAATGTCAGCCAATTCAGCCCCACTGGACGGCTTCCGTTCAGAACGTCACTCAAGTTCATTCTAGGCGGAATTGTCCGGGCGCGCCAACACTTCAAGACGCACGCGCCAAGACCATCCCGTTAATGCGCGCCAGACCCCCCGCCGCTCGCTCCGCGAGCCCAATGACCGCCCACGAGCGCCGTCATCGCAAGGTTGGCGCGCGAGGGCTGGAAACCCGCGCCCCGGCGAATAGGCCTTGAGTTTGCGCGCCAAACCGCCATCTACCCGCCCCATGCGCCGGTTTGATATTTCCAGTCCCAGCTTTGATGCCGAGTTCGACGCCTTTCTCGCGGAGCCACGCGGGTCGCCCGCCGATGTGGACGCCTCGGTGGCCGCCGTGCTGGCGGCGGTGCGCGCCGACGGCGTGGCGGCGCTGCTGCGGTTCTCCCACCAGTTCGATGGCGTGACGCTGACCGCAGCGGATCTGGCGGTATCGTCCGGCGAGATCGCGGCGGGCGCGGCGCGGTGTCCGCCAGAGGTGCGCGCCGCCCTCGCCTTCGCGGCCAGGCGCATCCGCGCCTATCATGAGCGGCTACGGCCCGCCGACGGGGCGTTTACCGACGAGGCGGGCGTGCAATTGGGCTGGCGGTGGTCGGCGGTGGACGCGGTGGGCGTCTATGTGCCCGGCGGCCGGGCGGCCTATCCATCGACCGTGCTGATGAATGTGATTCCGGCCAGGGTCGCCGGGGTCGAACGTATCGTCATGGTCACCCCGCCCGGCGGCGTGCAGCCCGCGGTGCTGGCCGCCGCGCTGGAGGCCGGCGTCACCGAAATCTGGCGAATCGGCGGCGCGCAGGCGATCGGCGCCCTGGCCTATGGCGCCGGCCCGATCCGTCCGGTGGACAAGATTGTCGGGCCGGGCAACGCCTATGTCACCGCCGCCAAGCGCCGGGTCTATGGCGTGGTCGGCATCGATTCCCTGGCCGGCCCGTCGGAGGTGGTGGTGGTGGCGGACGGCGCCAATGATCCGGACTGGATCGCCGCCGACCTGCTGGCCCAGGCCGAGCATGATCCCGCCGCCCAGTCGATCCTGATCACCGACGACGCCGCCTTCGCCCTGGCGGTGGAGCGCGCGATGGAGCGGCAATTGAGCACCCTGGCAACCGCCAAAGACGCGACGGCCTCGTGGCGGGATCACGGCGCGATCATTCTGGCGGCCCTGACCGACGCGCCCGGTCTGGTCAATCGGATCGCGCCGGAGCATGTGGAATTCGCGACGGAAAATCCCGGTCATCTCGCCGATCAGGTGCGGCATGCCGGCGCGATCTTCCTGGGCCGTCACACCCCCGAAGCGATTGGCGACTATGTCGCCGGTTCAAACCATGTACTGCCGACCAGCCGGGCCGCGCGGTTTTCCTCGGGGCTGTCGACCATGGATTTCCTCAAGCGCACCTCGGTGGTCGGTTGCGATGCCCAGGCCTTCGCGGCTCTGGCCGAAGCGGCGGTGACCCTGGCCGCGGTCGAGGGCCTGCCCGCCCATGCCCGGTCGATGTCACTCAGATTCAACCGGCGCGACGGATGAGCATTTGGACCTGCTCATTTAGCGTCTAGAACATTCGCCATGCCCGCCCCGAGCATGAATCACCGCCTGCAGTCCGTCGAATTGGATGAGGATTCCCTGGCCGCCGCGTCGCGGGACCAGGAGCAGGAACGCCAGATCGCCATCTTCGATCTGCTCGAGGAAAACCAGTTCATCCCCGAAGGCGCGGAGGGCGGACCTTATGAGTTGCGGCTCGCTTTGGTCGAGAATCGTCTGGCCCTGGACATTGTCGGGCCGACCTATCAGCGGCGCCACCTGCTGTCGCTGTCGCCTTTGCGAAGTGTGGTGCGGGACTATCGGATGGTCTGCGAGAGCTATTATGAGGCGATCCGCCACGCGACGCCGCAGCGGATCGAGGCCGTCGATATGGGCCGGCGGGGTTTGCACAATGAGGGTTCCAGCCTGCTGCAGGCGCGATTGGCCGGCAAGGTCGCGATCGATGTGGACACGGCCCGCCGCCTGTTCACGCTGATCTGCGCGCTGCACTGGCGGGGCTGATGGCGAGCGAACCGCCCGGTGCGGTATTGTTCGCCTGCAACCTCAATCGCGTGCGCTCGCCGATGGCCGCCGGCCTGATGCGGCGCATGTTCGGCAACCGGGTGTTCGTTGACAGTTGCGGCCTGCGCACCGGCCCCGAGGACGGCCTGCCCGACCCGTTCGTCGTCGCGGTGATGGACGAACTGGGCGTGGATCTGAGCGGGCATTTGCCCAAGCGGTTTGACGATCTGGAGGATCAATCATTCGACATGGTGATCTCGTTGACGCCGGAGTCGCAGCACCGCGCGGTCGAGCTTGGCCGCGCCCGCGCCGTGGACATCGAATACTGGCCGACCCACGATCCCACCCAGGCGACAGGATCGCGGGACTCGGTGCTGGGCGCCTATCGCGAGGTGCGCGACGCCCTTGACGCCCGGTTGCGGGCGCGGTTTGCGGGGGTGCGGACGTTTGGGGGCTAAGCACTGGCGGCGTCCCCTCGCGCCCCATTGTCCTATCCGCCGCCGGGCGCGTAGCCCTCGATGCGCAGGAAGTCGAAACCCTGGGCGCGCGCCT
>JAYUBD010000678.1:0-2935 GCA_043740995.1 Caulobacteraceae bacterium
AAGTAGTCGCGCACGAGGCCCTCGATACGGTCCCTCACCAGCGGATGCGCCTCGCTCGCGGCCACCAATTGGTCAAACCGCGCAATCGCCTTCATGAAGGCAGCCGCGGCGAGCTCTTCCTTGTTCTTGAAGTAGTAGATCACTCCGGTGGGCACGCGATTTAGCCGCGCGGTGACGTCGGAAAGGGTCATGCCGCGCACGCCGCGCTGGTTCAAAGATTCCACAGCGGCCGCGATCATCGCGTTGCGCCGCGCTTCGTAGCGCTTTGTGGGGATGCGCACAGGTGACGGTTCAGCATCCGACATTTGTACTCCCCATAGACCCAATCGCCCGCTCGCCGCTACGCTCAGTGGATCTGGCTTCAATGATTTTTGTAGTTCGTAGGCCCGCGGCCGCCGCGATCGTCGAGCGCGTCACCAATTCTTTGAGTTGTCGGTTTGCGCCTGCTGGGCGATGGTCGAGTCTTGAGACCGGTGGCCGCGACGGCTCCGCGGCTTGGAGGAGATGTGCGTGGCTGGCAGGTTGGACGGCAAGGTCGCCCTGATCACGGGCGGGACAAGCGGCATCGGGGAGGCCACCGTTGCACTCTTCATCGCGGAAGGCGCCAAGGTGATGATCGCCGGACGCAACGTCACAAAGGGGCGGGAGATGACTGCGGCGCTCGGGTCTTCCGCGGCCTTCGTAGCCGTCGACGTCACCCGCGAGTCGGACATCAAAGCGGCCATCGACGCAACGGTCGAAGCCTTCGGTCGACTCGACTGCCTGTTCAGCAACGCCGGTGGGCCCACCCGCGGCGACCCTGCGACCGTCACGGAAGCGGATTTTGCCTACGCCATGAACCTGCTGCTCGGCAGCGTGGTATTCGGCATCCGCCATGCTGCCCCGATCATGCAGGCGCAAGGTCGTGGCGCGATCATCAACAACTCCTCCGTGGCGGCGCTGCGCGGACACATGGGCGGCTATCTCTATTCCGTCGCCAAGGCCGGGGTGAAGCGCGCCACCGAACTCGCTGGTATGGAGCTCGGCCAGTACGGCGTGACGGTGAACTGCATCTCGCCCGGCGCCATCGCAACGCCGATCTTCTTCGGCGGCTCCAAGGCCGCGGCCGGCCTGGAGAAGGCGCACGCCGCGGCCAAGCTCGATAAGCTGACCCGCAACCTTGCGAAGGCGACGCCCCTGCACCGCGCTGGCTTGCCGCACGACATCGCCACCGCCGCCCTGTTCCTGGCGTCTGACGAGGGCGCTTACATCAATTGCCACGATTTGGTGGTCGATGGCGGAATGATCGCCGGCGGGCGGACCAACTTCGACACCACGGCCCCGGGCGCAGCGGTCTGAGAGTCCAAGCGACGAGTCATCGATTTCACCAAGCGGTCTGGCGCTATCAGGGAGCTTGGATCACTTTTTGACTTGTTGGTTTGCCGATCGGCCCGTAGCTTCAGAGAAGGGAAACGAGGCCGACAAGGCCAACAAGGCCAACAAAGGCCGCAGGATAGGGTGAGACGGATGGCTTCGGGCACAGCCTCGTCCAAACTGCCGGTGCACACCAAGCTGCTCTATGGCCTGGGATCGATGTCCGACGGCGCGCAGCTGCAGCTCGTTGGCGGGGTGCTACTGCTCTACTACAACCAGATTCTCAAAATGCCGGCCCAGTGGGTGAGCCTGGCGCTTGGTATCGCCCTATTCGTGGACGCATTCTGGGACGCCTTCATCGGCTATGTTTCGGACAATCTCCGAACCCGGTTGGGGCGACGCCATCCGCTAATGTACTTCTCCATTCTACCCGCAGGCATGGCATTCGCCGCACTGTGGATGCCCCCGACGAGCCTTTCCCAGCCCCAGCTGTTCGCTTGGTTGCTCGGCTTTGTTGTCACTTTCCGCATGGCGCACAGCTGTTTTATGGTCCCTGCCTGGGCGCTGACGCCGGAATTGACGCCGGATTATCACGAGCGGACAGTGGTCATCGGATACCGATGGATGCTGGGCGCAAGCGGCGGCGCGATTACTGCCTTCCTCGTCTATGGCGTTTTCCTGCACAAGACCGCGCAGTTCCCACTCGGGCAGCTTAATCCGGCAGCCTACCCACCGATGGCCATCGCCGTCGGCCTATTTATCTCGGCCACCATCCTGATCGCGACACTGGGCACCCACCCCTACATCGCCCGAATGTACCGGCCGCCGGTCCGGCGGATAGGTATCGTGCAGAGCCTCAAGGAGGTGGCCGCGACCTTCAACAATCACAACTTCATGGTCTCGCTAGCCGCGGCCGGTATTGGGGCGACTTCCATCGCCCTCGCCCAAGGGCTGACGATCTATTTCAATACCTATCTGTTTGAACTGCCCGCCCGAAGCATCATGCTCACCATCCTGACGCTGTTCGCGTCGGGACCGCTGGCCTTCGTGGTCGCACCCGCAGTTTCGCGCAGGCTTGGCAAGCGCGCCGGGTGCATGACGCTATTCTTCGCCAGCCTCGCGTTCACCCACGGCCCGATCGTGCTTCGCCTGCTGCACCTGCTCCCGTCGAACCAGTCGCCTGCCCTGCTGCCCATTTTGATCGCGGCGGGGACCATGAGCGGAATCCTCAGCATGGGCGGATATATTCTTTCGAGCTCGATGATTGCCGACATCACCGAGGAGAGCCAGCTACAGACAGGACGTCGTTCCGAGGCGTTGCTCTTCTATGCGGACCAGCTGGTCGGCAAGGTCGTGACCGGCATGGCCACGGTTCTTCCGGGACTGCTGCTCGCGTTCGTGCGCTTCCCGCAACAGGCCAGCCACGCGACCTTGGATCCGGCGGTGATGCAGCGGCTGGCGCTCACCTACGTGGTCCTCGCGAGCACGCTCAGCGCTATATCGATCGGCATGTGGCGCTTGTACCGCATCGACAGGTCAGCCCACGAGCATCACCTGCAGACGATCGAAGCAACGGTCACCC
>JAYUBD010000679.1:0-2933 GCA_043740995.1 Caulobacteraceae bacterium
AGGATCTTGCGAACATAGGCTTCGGCTTCGCCGACGTCCGCCGCCACGAACAGGCGCTCGCCGCCGCTCAGTCGCTCTTCCAGACCGCGGGCGGCCCGCCTGACGACCGCGCCATCAGGATCGGTTTCCGTCAGGACGAAGCTCGCCCAGTCCCGATCGCCGGCGAAATGGCGCACCGGCGAACGGGCGATCGACCCACTGATCGGCGCGCCGTCCGGTTTCATCAACAGGTAGAGCAGGGGGTGGTCGCCGGATGACCGTTGAATCACCGCCCGGTTGACCGCCGCCAGCCCGCCGGCCCGGTAGAGGGTCTCCAGAGAGGTCATTTCGCGGATGACGCGCGCGTCGGCCCGGTTGGTCACCTCGCCCGCCGTCGCGACATAGATATAGCCGAGGAAGGCGCTGGCCCAGGCCGCGAACAGCGCCAGAAACAGCAGGGTCAGACGAAACGGCGTGGTTCGAAAAAGGCGGGGCAGGCGAATGTGCGTCGCCCCTTCGTCAGGCTTCCAGGCGGTAGCCCGCGCCACGCACCGTTTGCAGCATCGCTTTGTCGAACCCCTTGTCGATCTTCGATCTCAGCCGGGATATGTGCACGTCGATGACATTGGTCTGGGGATCGAAATGATATTCCCAGACTTTCTCCAGCAGCATAGTGCGGGTGACGGATTGTCCGCCGTGGCGCATCAGGAATTCCAGAAGTTGGAACTCGCGCGGCTGCAGGTCGATCTCCTTGCCAGCCCGGCGAACCTCCCGCGCGATCAGGTCCATTTCCAGGTCGCCCAGCCGCAGCAGAGTCTGAACCGAACCGGTCTCGCGGCGACGCGCCAAGGCGTCGATCCGGGCCGAGAGTTCGGCCAGGGCATAGGGTTTAACCAGATAATCATCGCCGCCGGCATTCAGTCCGGCCACCCGATCGCTGATTTCGCCCAGAGCCGACAGGAACAGCACCGGGGTCTGGTCGCCTTCGCGGCGCAGGGTCTCGACCATGGTCACGCCGTCCATGATCGGCATCATCCGGTCAACAATCAGCACGTCGAAGCGTGTGTCGCGGGCGGCGGTCAAACCGGCCAGACCGTCGGGCGCCGACTGGCAGGCATGTCCGGCCTCCGTCAGCCCGGTGATCATCGCCGCGGCGGCTTCAAGATCGTCTTCAACGACAAGCAGTTTCATGAAGTCTCCCCGCCCGACTCTCGGTTCGCCGCCAGGATAGGCCGCGCGCCATTAGCCGTCGATCTTGATCGGCACAAACAGCGTAACACCGCCCCGGTTCACGGCCAGCGGGATGCTGGTCCGACCGGCCTTCTTCCAGACACCGACTGCGGCGACGACATCCGCCGTATTTTCCACCGCGCGGTCGCCGGCCCTGACGATAACGTCGCCGCGCCGCAGGCCTTTGTCTCCAGCGTCGGATGAGCCCTTCACGTCCTGGATCAGCACGCCCTTGATCGTCGCGGCGATGCTGAACCGTTGGCGCGTGGCCGGATCGATGGGAGCGAGCGACATGCCGAGGATGCCGGCCCGCGGCGGTACGGGGCCACCGCCTTGCGCGCCGTCCGACTCTTGATCGCCGGCCCCGGCGCCGCCGTTCAACGTCAGCTGCTGCTCCGATGGGCGCAGGCCGGAGTGAATCTCAACCGACTTTTGTTTGCCGTCGCGATAGACCTCCAGGGTAAGCACGTCTCCGGCGTGGACCTTGGCCACTTCTCGGGTGAGTTCCGACGCCGAACCGACCGCTTGGCCATTCACCGAAACCACGACGTCGCCGGGTTCAATGCCGCCCCGGGCGGCGGGGCCGCCGGGAACCAGTCCGGCCACCACCGCCCCCTTGCGGCCGGTCAGGCCCCAGGAACTGGCCATTTCCGAATTCAGGTCCTGGATCGTCGCGCCAATATAGCCGCGGGTGATCTTGTGGCCGGCCATCAGCTGTTTGGTCACCGACTCGGCGATGTCGGCCGGAATGTCGAAGCCGATGCCCACCGAACCGCCGGACGGTGAGAAGATCGCGGTATTGACACCGATCACCCGACCATAGGTGTCGAAGGTCGGCCCGCCGGAATTGCCGCGATTGATCGGGGCGTCGATCTGAATGTAGTCGACGAACCGCTCGCCGATGTCGCGCTTATAGGCCGAGACGATGCCCGCCGTGGCCGTGCCCCCCAGATCATAGGGATTGCCCACGGCCAACACCCAGTCGCCGACCCGCGGCCGCGCCTTGTTTTCGAAACTGACGAAGGGATAGTCGTGACCCTCGACCCGGATCACCGCCAGATCAGTACCCTCATCGCGTCCGACCAACGTGCCTTTTAACTCCTGGCCATTGCGGAGGACGACCTTGATGTCTTCCGCATTCTCAATGACATGGTTGTTGGTGACGATATAACCATCGGCGGAGATGAAGAATCCGGAGCCCGACGACTGCTGCTTGGGCGCGCGCCGCGGATCGGCGTCGCCCTCTTCGGGCGCCAGTCCGCGGGGGACCAGCCCAAAGGGAAAGCCTTCGAGCCCCTGGCCGCGCCGCAAGGCATTAATATCGACCTTGCTGGTCACCTTGATGGAAACCACGGCCGGCGCCACCTTTTCGAAGATGTCGGCGAACGACATGGGCGCGCCGGGGGCGGCGGCCAGCACCGGCTCGGTCGCCGCCTTGATCAACTGGCCGGACCCGTCCTGTCCCAGCATCGGGGGATGGATGCCGCCGCCCGCGATGGCGACGACGGCCACGGCGGCGGCGCCGAGCGCGCCCGCCAGGACCTGTGATTTGCTTACAGCCATGTTCAATCCTTGTTCCGGCCTGGTTCGGGGAGCGGTCGCGTCCGGTGTCATTGTCTATCTAGTGCGGGATGCCAAGGAGTGGGAGAGGCCGCAAGTTACCTTTCCGTTAGCGCGGCGGCCTTCCTGAAGCATATTTTCGGCGGCGTCATGTCACGGCGGCA
>JAYUBD010000680.1:0-9532 GCA_043740995.1 Caulobacteraceae bacterium
AAAAGGAAGCGGCATGGACGGCGGCGACGCACAAACTCCATGGACCCCGAGCGAGATCACGCACGGCGAATGGGCCGGCTGGCGGATATGGGGATCTGACCCCTACGAACTGATGTCGGGACCGTTCTATGCCCGCCGCAACCCCGACGGCCAGATGGTCTGCGCCTTCCGGGCGGAGCGGAAGCACATGAACGGCGGCGGCTTCATGCACGGCGGTTGTTTGATGACCTTCGCCGATTATGCCCTGTTCTGCATCGCCGAGGAGGCGCTGAAGGACTCCGGCTCGGTGACCGCCTCGCTCAATGGCGAATTCATCGATGGCGCCGTCGAGGGCGAGTTGATCGAGGCTACCGGCGAGGTGGTGCGCGCCGGGGGGTCGCTGGTATTCATCCGCGGGATGGTCACCTCTGGCGGGCGTCCATTGCTGAACTTCTCGGCCATCGTGAAGAAGGTGCGGCGGCGGAACGGGCCACCCCACACGCCCGGCTGAGGCAGCGCTTTGGATTCCTCAGGCGAAAACCGCCAGACATTGAGACAGCGCGGCTCCGACTAATCGGCGGTCAGCGGCGCCAAGCGATCCGACGCGCCGGACGATCAGAGCCGCTTCAAGCGCGAACAGCTTCACGCGCACCATGAAGGGTGCGTTCAGCCCCGTCGCGCGCCAATCGAGGATCGGCAGATGGGCGGCGTCGCGGATTCGCTTGGGGATGGTCATCTGGCCTTTGGCTGTGATGCGTGCGCGTTCCATCACTTCCGCCGATTCTAAATTCCTTACCTGTCGGAAACAGCCGCCCGATGAGTGGTTGGCAACCTGTCAGCTCCCCGCCTTCGCCGACCCCCGTTCCCGCATGGCGGCCAGCCAGCGGGTGAGGTTCGTCATCGCCTCCGGTACGGCGAACCGCACCATCCGGGAAAACTCGATGCCGCTATAGAGCACGCCGTCGGCGATGGTGACCCGGTCGGCGGCGATCCAGTCACTCTCGCCCAGTCGGCGGTCGAACTGGGCCAACGCCCGTTCAGCGGACCGCAGGCTGCTGGCGGCCACTTCGGGGTTCTGGGTCTCCAGCACCGCCAGGGCGGGGTGGCCGTGGCGAACGGCCTGCATCAGCGGCAGGGCGGCGTTCAGTTCCGCGCGGCGCGTCCACATCTCGATGATCGCCGTCTCGCGAGCGTCGCGCCCGAACATGTTCGGCTCGGGATGCAGGGATTCCAGGTAGCGGCAGATGGCGAGCGATTCGGTCAGGGCGGTTCCGTCCCGCAGGATCAGGGCCGGCACATTGGCGAGACCAACCTCCGCCAGGTATTCCGGGGTCTTGTGGGCGCCGGCCATCAGATCCACCTGAACAATCTCCAGATCGTCGATGCCCTTCTCGGCCAGGAACCAGCGCACCCGGCGCGGATTGGGGGCCAGGCGGCTGTCATAAAGTTTCATAGGGCATCTCCTCTTTGCTCAATGCGCATACAGCTGGCTCGGCAGGACACCCACCACCGATGCTGTCATGCAGGTGGCGAGGAAGCCCGCCATCATCGCTTTCCAGACCATGCCGAGCACTTCGTTCCGGCGCTCGGGGACCAGCACCGAATAGCCGGCCACATTTATCCCAACCGAGGCGATATTGGCGAAACCGCACAGGGCATAGGTCATGATCACCCGTGTACGTTCGGAGATCACGTCGGGCGGCAGGTTCGACAGGTGGGCGAAGGCGGTGAACTCCGTCAAGACCAGCTTGACGCCCAACAGCGAACCCGCAATCGGCGCCTCTCGCCAGGGGATGCCCATCGCCCAGGCCAGCGGCGAGAACAGCCAGCCCAACGTACGCTCGATGCTGGCCGGCGCGCCGGCGATGGTCGGCCCCAGACCCAGAAGCCCATCCGCCATCGCCACCAGCGACACGAACACGATCAAGGTCGCGCCAACATTGAGTACGATCTTCAGGCCATCCTCCGTCCCCTTGATCAGGGCGTCGATGGTGCTTGCATAGATCTTGGCCGGGCCAACGCGGGGCTCGCGGCTTCGCTCGGCGATCGGGTCGCGCGGGACCAGGATGCGGGCCAGCAACACGCCAGCCGGGGCGGAGATCAGCGAAGCGGTCAGCACGTGCGCCGCAGCATGGGGTAGGACGCCCTTAAGAATGGCGGCATAGGCGACCACCGTCGATCCAGAGACACAACTCATGCCGACGGTAAGCAACAGGAACAGCTCCGACCGCGTTAGGAACGGCAGATAGCCGCGGATAAAAATCGGTCCTTCTACCTGGCCCATGAACACCGTCGCCGCGGTTGCCAGGGCCGGAGGCCCGCGCAGGCCCATGGTTTTCTGGAAAACGAAGCCAAAGCCCTGGACCAGCCATCTGAGAATCCGCCAGTGCCATAACAGGGCCGACAGGGCGCAAATCACCAGAATGACCGGCAGAACATGAAAAGCGAACACGAACAGCGCCGCTGGATCCGTCACGCCAAAGGGCTGTCCAGGACCACCAGCCAGGAAGCCAAACACGAAGCCGACCCCCGCCTGGGTGCTGGCCGTCAGACCGTCCACCGCCGAGCCGGCGGCGGACAGTAGGCCCCGGGTGGCGGGAACGCCGAACAGCAGCGCGACCAGGGCCGCCTGGGTCGCCACGGCCCCCGCCGCCAGCTTCCACGGGAAGGCCGCGCGTCGTTCGGACACTGCCCAGCAAATCCCGACAATCAGCGCGACTCCGACCAGGCTATGAAGGTTTTCTACGCCGAACATGATTTCCCCCGTCCTGGTGACCCGGCCCGCGACCCGCCTCGGATTCAAGCCCTGATCGACCGGACTTGAATTTACGAGGGCGGGTGCAGAAGCTCCCGCACCAGATCCTCGCGCCCGTATACCTTGGTCAACGCCTCGGTGATCGCGGTGGTGGAGACCACCACGGTGCGGTTGAGCGCCGGATCATAGACGAAATCACCGGCGATCGAGGGCAGGTTGCCGTCGAAGGCGGTTCCGACGATCTCGTCGCGGATATTGACCACCGGCGACCCCGAATTGCCGCTGGTGATGTCATTGGTGGTCACGAAGTTGAGAACAGTGTCCAGATCGAGTCTCTCCTTGGCGTCCAGCCAGCGGCGCGGCAACGCAAACGGCTCCCGGCCCGTGGCATGGCCGTACAGGCCGCGCAGGGTGGTGAATGGTTCCACCGTGACACCCGCCGCCTGCCATCCGGCCACCTTGCCGAAACTGATCCGCGGCGAGAATGTCGCGTCGGGATAGAGTTGGACGCCCTGCACGACGAACCTCACCCGGGCGATCCGTTCGGCGGCGCGCTCCGTGGGGCCGATCACCTCATCTTCCCAAACCAGCCGGGCGGCGCGGGAGAGTGGATCGGTGCGCAAGACATACGCGATGAGGGGATCCTTCGACGCCTGGATGGCCGCCAGGCCGCTCCGCCACAAGGTCCGGCGATAGGCGGCATTTTGCAGGCTTGATCCATCCACCAGCCGGGCGGCCTGCGATGCTGGGCCGTCGGGATCGACAAAAGCCGCAGCGGCCGTCGTCGTCGGTCCCAGCCGGGTCCTGGTTTCGTCGAGCCAGATCGCCAGATAGATCCTGTCCAGAGAAGGGTGCGCCGATTCTTCGTCGAGGAGAATTTTCTCCAACAGAGCCAATCGGGAATCGGCATATTCTGGCAGGCGCGCGGCCGAGGGTTTGGTGCGCTCCACGGCGGCGCGGACCAAGGTGCGGGCATACCAAAACAAGCGCGAGCCTTCCCCAGCGCTGCTTTCCAATCCCCGCCAAATGTCGAACTGCGCCCGATAAGCCGCCTGGATAGCGGCAATATCGGCCCAGGGGTCGCCGATCTGTTGCACCAGATTCTGATCGGCGGCCAGTTTGGCGCGCAGCGCCATCTCGTCGGCTTCCCGCGCCTTGATAAAGGCCGGATCATTCAGCGCCAACGCGCGACCGCGTAAAATCTTCAGGCCGTTTTCGATGTCGAAAAGCCGATCCGCCGACATGCGCCGCGCTTCTACATCCTGATTGGCATAGGAAATCAGACCGGCGCGGAGGCGTTCGTGCTGCTCCAACCCGCGGGGATTTACCAGTTCAAGCAAGGTCTTCAGCTGCGCCGTGGTGAGTGATCGATCGGTGGCGCCTGGGCTGCCGGAGACAAAGACGGGCGTTCCCGCCGCCAGGGGCGCGGAGGTCCAGCCCAACCAATCGCGCGCCGCGATCGGACGCGCCTTGTCGTAGAGTCGCAGAAAGGCGCAGTCCAAGTCAAAACGTGGAAAGTTGAAATTGTCGGGATCGCCGCCAAAGAACGCCGTGGCGTATTCCGGGGCGAACACCAGCCGCACGTCCGTATATTTCCGATAGATATAGACCTTGAACTGACCGCCACCAAAAAAACTGATGACTTGGCAGCGCAATTTCGCGTCGCCATGGCAGGCTTGTCGTTCCGCCTTGGTGATCAGGTCTTCGCGGGTGACCACGAAATCGGCCCCGTATTTTCCGAGCGACGCCGCAAACAGCGGGTCGGTGATGTCGCGAATCCCGACCAGGATCTCGGCCTGCATGCCGGGGCAGGAGCGCTCACTGATCGGCGATAGGCCAATCGAACCAACCGGCGCCCCGGCTGAGATCCCAAATCCTTCCGTCAACACATCGCGACCGGGACCCGACAGGCTCTGCGCGCAGGCCATCACACAGTGATGGTTGGTTAGGACCAGTCCGCGCGGAGAAACGACCGAACCGGAACATCCGGTCGTCAGGCGAACCGAGGCGCCCTGCAGGTGATCGAGCCAGTCGCGATCAAGGCGGACTCCAAAGGCGCGTTCGACACGCGCGGCCGGGAAATCATCAAAGGTCCACATGCCTTCGTCGGCGTGAACAGCGCCCGCCGCCGCCAGAAACAGGCCCACCACACACCAAAGACTTTGGAACATCGCCATTCGATGCTGACATAGGCAGGTCGGGGACGGGTCACAATAGCTTCAACCACCCGCCTGGATCACAGACGAGTGGTCGAGCGATGGAGGTCGAAAGAAAAACGTTAGTACGAGCGCGGGCGGTCCTGGTTCGCGAACACGTTACTGCGCAGGCCGTCCAACCGGGCTTCGATGTCTGCCCGCTGGTCCGGGCTCATTTCCCCGTCGTCATTGCGGTAGTCGGCATCCATGCGGCGGATTTCATTCAAGCGACGCAATGCACGCCTGGATTCGACGCGACTGAGGCTGCCTTCAGCGACCCGCGCGCGGATGCTGCGTTCGATCCAATCCTCCTTGTTGCGGGTGTCCCCGCTCGCGTCCCAATGATTGCGATCATAGGCCGGCGCCGAGGCATAGGCGCCCCGATCCGAATAGCCGTGTCCATAGGTGGGCGCCGGGGCATAGGCGCGCTGGTCCGCCTGGCCGCGGCCGTAGGCGGCCGCGCGGTCATAGTTGCCGCCATCCCGCGCCACCCACTGGCCGTTCGCGTCATAATAACCGTAGGCGGTCTGGGTGGCGGGCACCCACTGGTCATTGGCGTCGTAATAGCCATAACGGTTGGATTCGCCGCAATGGACGGTGCCCGCGCCGATGGCGTTTCCGGCGACAGCGCCGCCAAGCCCGCCAATGATCGTGCCGCCGGTCTTGCCGCCATGCTCGCCGATGGCATTGCCGAGCAGCGCGCCGAGCCCCGCGCCAACCACGGTTCCGACCACACGGTTACCGTGCCGTTGGTCCTGGCACTGAGTTTGGGCGAAGGCGAGCGAGGGGATCAGAACAGCCGCCGCGAAACCGGCCAGCAGGAGGGGCTTCAACATGGTCGTATCCTTGTTTTTTCGGGCGAAAGACGCCGATGATGAGACTCTAAACGCCTTGGACCGAACTGCGTTGCGAGCGGTCCAGCGAAGTTCAAGGTTTAGCGTCGCGGGAATGAATAGGTGCTGAACCTCCCGTTGCGATCAGTTCAGCCAGCCGATCCGCGAGATCGACGGGAAACACCGGGTCGGGGCAGCGCGCCAGATCAGGGAGGGTCCACCATCGGACCGCGTCGATCAGGTCATGTTCGTGGGGCAACCATCCGGCTCGGGAGGGCTCGCCGCCGCCGCACCGCGCCGCAAAAAAGGTTTCCTTGAACAGGACTGGCCCTCCCTCCGCGCCATGGTGAACCCATGCGCCACGGAACAGCACCGGGCCGACCGCCACGTCGCTAAATCCCGTCTCTTCCCGGGCTTCGCGCGCCGCCGCCTGACCAACGGTCTCCCCGGCCTCAAGACCGCCGCCGATCGTGAACCAAAAGCCGACCGCCGATGGCGCGTCCGGCATTCGGCCCTTCATCAGCAGAATACGATTGGCTGGATCAAGCAGCAGCAGGCGAGCGGTGCGACGCTCCCGCACGGCGCGCCTCTACCCGCCCTGAAGGCGCTGCTTCACCCGCTCGGCCAGCGTGGTGATGTCCAGCGGCTTGGCCAGAAACGTCACGCCGGTTTCCCCCTCAAGAAGATCGGAGAATTCCGCCTCGGCATAACCGGAAATGAACATGACCGGCGCCGATCCCAAATAGGGACGTGCGGCCTTCAGCAGCGTCGGGCCATCGATGCCCGGCATAATCACATCGGAAATCATCAGATCGATGGTCCCGGCATGAGTCTTGGCGATCTCCAACGCCTCCTCGCCGTCGCACGCCTCAATCACCTCATAGCCCCGCGTCCGAAGCAGGCGCGCGGCGATCCCGCGGACCAGCTGTTCGTCCTCCACCAACAGGATGCGCCCGACGCCGGACAGGTCGCGGGCATAGGTTCTTGTCCGGGGCGGAGGGGGCGGGGCCTCGACCGCCAAGGGGGGGATATAGGCCGGCAGGAAGATGCGGAACATGGCGCCGCCGCCCGCCGGCGATGCGGCGCTGATCCAACCGTCTGCCTGTTTGACGATTCCATAGACGGTCGCCAGGCCGAGGCCCGTGCCTTCCCCCGCCGGCTTGGTGGTGAAAAAAGGCTCGAAAATATTGCCGATCACCGCGGGCGGGATGCCGGGGCCGTCATCGGCGACTTCGACCAGCGCCATCTCGCCGACCTCGATTCCACCATAGCCGAGGGCGATGGCTTCGGTGGTTGTCAGTCGCGCCGTGCGCAGGCGAATCTCACCGCCGCCCTGGGCGCGCAGGGCGTCCCGCGCGTTGACCACGAGGTTCATCACCGCGTTTTCAAGCTGGGCCTTATCGACGCGCACCAGGGGCAGGTTGCGACCGTACTCTGTCGCCAGCCGCACGTCTTCACGCAGCAGGCGCCGAAGCAGAATCTCGAAATTGTTCAGGCACTCACCCAGATCCAGGGTTTCACGCTGGATGGTGGCCTTGCGCGAAAAGGTCAGCAGCTGCCGCACGACTTCGGCAGCCCGAAGCACGGTTTCCTTGATTTCACTCAAATTATCGTAGGATGGGTCACCCAGCGAATGGCGCAGCAGCAGTTCGTCGGCGCGCAGCCGGATGGCGGTCAGCAGATTGTTGAAGTCGTGGGCGACGCCGCCGGCCAACTGGCCGATCGCCTCCATCTTGTTTCTTTGAGCGAGTTGCAGCTGCATGGTCTTCTGGTCGGTGACGTCCAACAAATAGGCGGCCCACCGCAGGCCGGCGGGAGCGAGATACAGGTGCGCGGTCTTGTCCTGCTGGGCAGCCAGGCGCACCTCAAAAGGACCCTTTCGCCCGGCAGCGTGGCTCGCCAGAGCCTCGGTGCGGGAGGCGGGGGTCAGCAGATCTCCAAGGGAGTCGTCCAGTCCGACCCGGCGGCCTACGACGACCGATAGCTCTGCATTCGCCTCGATGATCGCGCCGCTGAACGGGTCCGCGCCCTCGATCAGCGCAGCCCCAAAGGGCGAGGGATTCGCGAAATTCAGCGGACCGGCGGGCTCCACCGCCGCCGCGAGCTGCGGCGCGGCGGCCGGTTGTTCCAGCGGCGAGATGCGAAGAAGAAACCGCTCTCCACTCAGCCCGGCCACGATCACCGGACGGGCGCCGCCAATCACCGACAATTCGCCCTGCGCCCGACCCTCGCGGCGGGCGCGCAGGAAGGCCGAAAACAAGCCATCGGCGCAGCGCATGGCGTCGCCGCCATCACCCATCGTTTGCCGCCAAGCCTGGTTGCACAGACGCACGGAGCCATAGACATCACAGATCGCGGCGGGCTCCTCAAGGCGTTCCATCAGGCCCGAGAGCTCGGCCTCGACCTCGGCGTCCCGCGCGGCGCGTCGATTGCGCGACAGGAAGGGCAGGCGGGTCAGGGGATCGTCGCCGACAAGGCGCGCGCCGCCTGGTCTGGACTGAGTTTGTTCCGGTCGCGATCGACGCTGAAATTGGCGGCGCGCATGGTGGTGACGGGAATAGCGCCCAACAGCGGCGACAGCGCCGCCCGCAACCGTACATCGTGCGCCCGGCGCGGGGAGATCAGGATCACCGCATCATAGGGCGGCAAGGCAACCTTTGGATCGGTCAGGACCACCAGTCCGTCAGCGGCGATTCGACCATCGCTGGAAAACGCCGATATGACGTCCGCTTCCCCGTCCGCGAGCGCCCGATACATAAAGGTGGGCTGGTAGGCGGTCTGTTTGCGGAATCCCAGGCCATAAGCCCGCTCGATGGCTTTCCATTCCGGTCGGGACAGGAATTCGAGATCGGAGCCGAGGGTGAGGTCGCCGGCCCGGCCCGCCAGGTCGGCGATGCTGACAATGCCAAGAGCCTTGGCCCGGTCGGCGCGCATGGCCAGAACATAAGCGTTCTCGAATCCCAGGGCGCCTAGGACGACGACGCCGTCCCGCAATTTGAGGTTGCGCGCAAGGCCGGCCAACACCGCCTCGCGGCCTGGATTATCCTTCCGCCCCAGAACGTTGGCCCACAAAGTTCCCGAATAATCGACATAGGCGTCCACCTCGCCGGCGGCGAGGGCGCGATAGGCTGTCGCCGATCCGAGATCGTCCTTTGTGGTCACCGCGGCGCCGCCGACACGCAGGCGATCGGCCATCAGGGCGGCCAGAATGTAGGATTCCGAAAAATTCTTGGCGCCGATTTCGTAGGTCGCGCGGTGCGCGGCGACCAGCGGCGAGAGGGCCAGGCCCGCGCCGACCGCCAGTCCGACTCCGCCCGCCCATAGTCGCCAGCCTTCCCGTCGCGCCAGCCCTGATTCAATCAGGCCGAGCAATTGGTCCGTGCTTAGGGCCAGGACCGCGGAGGCGACGCAGCCGAACAGCACATAGACCCAGTTCTCGGTCTGCAGGCCGGCGAAGATGTAATTGCCCAGCGAGGTCTGCCCGACCGGCGTCGCCAGGGTGGCGGCCCCGATGGTCCACACCGCGGCGGTGCGAACCCCCGCCATGATCACCGGCGCGGCCAGGGGAAGTTCGACACGCAGCAACCGTTGCCGGTCGGTCATGCCCATCCCCTTGGCCGCCTCCACCACGGCGGGCTCCAGGCCCATCAAGCCGGTCACGCCGTTCCGCAGGATCGGCAACATCGAATACAGGGTCAGCGCCATCAACGAGGGCGCGAACCCCAGGGCGGGGAATCCCCGACCGAACCAGGCGAGGCTTAAGGCCGAGA
>JAYUBD010000681.1:0-2924 GCA_043740995.1 Caulobacteraceae bacterium
GAACTATCTGGTCGCCGACGAGGGGCAGGGCCCGCGCAACTGGCGGCTCGACCGGATCGGCGAGATCGCCGTCACCGACCGCCCGGCGGCGCGGCCGGAAGGCTTCTCGTTGCAGGCCTACGCCGACGAGAGCTTCGGCATCTTCCAGGACGATACCGAAGACGTGGTGCTGCGGGTGACGCCGGCGGGGGCCGACGACGCCTTGCGCTGGCGCTTCCACGCCAACCAGAGCGTCGAACCCCAGGCCGACGGCGCGGTGATCGTCCGCTTCCGGGCCAGCGGCATGCTGGAGCTCGCGTGGCACCTGTTCAGCTGGGGCGACAAGGTGCGCGTGCTTGCCCCGGCGAGCCTGCGGGCCACCCTGATCGCCGAGCTCGAACGCGCGCTGGGGGCCCATACGACCGCAACTGACGCACCCGGCGCCTAGCCTCTCCTCATCGCCACGAGGAGACCGCCATGAGCGTCATCGCCGACTACGCCAACCTCTACGAAACCGAGTTCCGCCCGCGCCGCAAACGCCTGCGCTACCTGGGTGTCCTGGTGATCTGGGTCGGGCTGTTCCTGGTGCGACCGCGCTTGGCCCTGACGATCTGGCGCGAAAAAGGCCGCGCGGGGATATCAGGGGACACAATACTTATATGCCCACTTCGGCATTCCAAATCCCAAGGAGGTCATCGCATATAAATATTATGTCCCCTGATATATCCCAGCTGTGCGGCGGATCGGGGAGCGATAGTCCAGCCCACGTCGGCGACCGTGACGATCAGCCCCCTCCGGTCGATGAGTCGGGTCAGTGCGCCCCTCCACGTTTCAAGAACCGCCCCGTGTAGACCTCGGTCGATCGGCCGTTGTCGTAGACCAGTCCCCCGTTCACCCAGACCCGTGAGACCCCCGTCGCAACAGCCTGCGGATCGAGGGGAGTTGCGTGGTCGGTGATCGAGTCGGGATCGAACAGCACCAGGTCCGCGAAGTCGCCCGCCCTGATTTGGCCCCGGCCCACGATCCCGAGGTTCTCCGCAGTGAGAGCGGTCATTTTCCGAATGGCCGTCTCAAGACCGAGCCGGTGCTGTTCGCGGACATAGAGACGCAGAACCTTGGCGAACGCCCCCACCCCGCGGGGGTGGCGACTGCCCAGGAACCCATCGGAACAGATCACGGCGTAGGGCCAGGCAATGAAGTCGGCCACGTCCTGTGGCGCCATGGCCGTGCCGATAACGCTCTCAACGTCCTTCACGTCAGGATGCGCAGCGCGCCAGGCTTCGGCCTGCCGGATGAGCGACAGGTAGGTCACGGCGGGCTCCTCGCCCCGCTGGCCGGCGATGTCCGCGATCGTCCTGCCGACGAGGGCAGGATCGGCAGCGAAGCTCGCGATCATCAAGCCCTGCGGCGTGGTCAGTTGAGTCAGCGCGAAGCGCGCTGCCTTCAAGTCCTGGAAGTTGCGTTCCGGCAGCATCACCGTCAGGTTCGATTGCCAGTACTCGTAAGGATAGACGTCGGCGGTGACCTTGATCCCTTCGGCACGCGCCTCGTCGAGCCTGGCCAGCACCGCTTTCGCGCCCCCCCAGCGGTCCACCATGGCCAGTTTGATGTGGGAAACCTGGACCGGCATCCCGGTCTTGCGACCGATCTCCAGCAGTTCGTCCAGCGCCGCGTCGAACCGGACGTCCTCGCTGCGCATGTGGCTGATGTATCGACCGCCACCCCTTGCGGCCGCTCGCGCCAGGGTCAGCACCTCCTCGGGCGACGAATAGATTCCGGGATCGTACTCGAGCCCGGTCGACAGGCCGAGCGATCCCGCGGCCATGTCATCGTCGATCAGAGCCGCCATGAGGGCGACTTCGTGTGGGGTCGCAAACCGCTTGTAGTTCTTGCCCATGACCTGGTCGCGGATGTGGCCATGTCCCGTATAGCTGGCGACATTGACGCTGGCGGGCCGCGCGGCAAAGGCGGCGGCGACCTCCCGGATTGGTCCGGCGCCGCCGCCGTCCTGGCCGACCACGACGGTCGTCACGCCCTGGGCAAGCAACGGCGTCATCGCGCGGTTCGCGAAGTGCCCGCGATCATGGTGGCTGTGGGCGTCGATGAAGCCGGGTGCGAGGACCAAGCCATTAGCGTTGATCACCTGGTCGGCGGGCATAGCCGCAAGGTCGCCGATCGCCACGATCCGGTCGCCGTCAATCCGCACTGAGGCCGCGCGGGCCGCCGCGCCCGACCCGTCCACGACCCGTGCGCCGACGATGAGCGTCGAGGCCAGGGTGGGCGCCGCGCCAAGCTCCAGGCCTGCCGCCGCGATGATCGCCGCGATGATTGCCCGAAGCGTGGCGATACCCCGGCTGCCCTTAGATATCCTATTTAAGTTCATGGCCGCCCCCATCCCCCACCGTAGCGCCGCAACGTGCGACGCGAACTTGCGGGCCAAAGCCCCCGTCGCCCCGCGCGTCGCCGGACCGCACCGCCGCCTCGGATACGGCCTTCGTTCATGGGTGGCAGATGGGTGCGGTAGACGCCAGCCAAAAGACCTCCAGGGCTTGGCAGCATGGCGGAGAGCCGCTGGGTGCTGTCGCTCAAGCACTTCGCAAAAATCCGCATAGGCGCGAAACCGCCGCTGCTGACTTATCTCCCGTTCGGAACTTCTGCCTTCCGGAACCGGACGCGAACGTTCGGTTGTTGGCAGGAAGGCAACGGGGAGAAGCGACCCCTTTGCGGACCTTCGGAGAGTCCGCCTACAGTGTGGTCAGGGGTTGATCCGCTGGGGGCGGCATGACGAAGCATCGACTTGAACTCTTCAGCGACGGCGTCTTCGCCATCGTACTTACCCTGCTGGTTCTCGACCTGAAGCTGCCGCACGCCCTTGGCGTCAATGGCCTGCGCGAGATGATCCCCGGCCTGCTGGTGCACGCCGCAACCTTCGCGGTCGTGGGGCT
>JAYUBD010000682.1:0-2921 GCA_043740995.1 Caulobacteraceae bacterium
GACTTAACGATACCCTCGACCATTTTCTTGGCGTCGGAAAACAGCATCATGGTGTTGTCGCGGAAAAACAGTTCATTCTCCACCCCGGCATAGCCGGAACTCATCCCGCGTTTGACGAACAGCACGGTGCGGGCTTTTTCTACGTCGAGGATCGGCATGCCGAAGATCGGGCTCTTGGGGTCGGTCTTGGCGGCGGGATTGGTGACGTCATTGGCGCCGATCACGAAGGCGACATCGGCGGTGGCGAATTCGGAATTGATGTCCTCTAGCTCGAACACTTCGTCATACGGCACATTGGCCTCGGCCAGCAGCACGTTCATGTGGCCGGGCATGCGCCCCGCCACCGGGTGGATGGCGTATTTGACCTCGACGCCTTCGGCCTTCAGCCGATCGGCCATTTCGCGCAGGGCGTGTTGCGCCTGGGCGACCGCCATGCCGTAGCCGGGGACGATGATCACCTTGGAGGCGTTCTTCATGATGAAGGCGGCGTCCTCCGCCGAGCCTTGTTTCACCGGCCGGGTTTCCACCTTGCCCGCCGCGCCAGCGCTCTCCTCGCCGCCGAACCCGCCCAGGATCACCGAGACGAACGAGCGGTTCATCCCCTTGCACATGATGTAGCTGAGGATGGCGCCGGACGATCCAACCAGAGCGCCGGTGATGATCAGGGTGATGTTGCCGAGCGTAAAGCCGAGCGCCGCCGCCGCCCATCCGGAATAGGAGTTAAGCATCGAGACCACCACCGGCATGTCGGCCCCGCCGATCGGAATAATCAGGGTGCCGCCCGCCAGCAGAGCGAGGGCGAAGATTGTCCAGAACGCCCACAACGACTGGCCGCCGCTGACCACCAGCACCACTACCAGGGCGACGATGGCCAGACCGATGGCGAGGTTGAGGACGTGGCGGGCCGGCAGCAGGATCGGCGCCCCCGACATGTTGCCGTTAAGCTTGGCGAAGGCGATCAGCGAGCCGGTGAAGGTGATGGCGCCGATGGCGAGGCCGACCGACAGCTCAATCAGGCTTTCCAGCTTGATGCCGGCCCCCTCGTTGATGTGATAGGCGACCGGCGTGTAGATCGCGGCGACCGCCACCAGACAGGCGGCCAGTCCGACCAGGGAATGGAAGGCCGCCACCAGTTGCGGCATCGAGGTCATCGCCACGCGGCGGGCGATCACCGCGCCCACCGTCCCGCCGATGGCGACGCCGCCGGCGATCAGGGCCAGGGTCAGGCCGTCCAGAGCGCCCGTGGACCACAGGGTGGCCAGGGTCACAGCCACGGCGATCGCCATGCCGACCATGCCCATCTGGTTGCCGCGCCGGCTGGTCACCGGGCTCGACAGACCGCGCAGGGCCAGGATGAACAGGACGCCGCACAGCAGATAGGCGAGCGAGGCTAGGTTGGCGCTCACTTGGGCTTGTCCTTCTTGCGGTACATGGCCAGCATCCGCTGGGTGACCAGGAAACCGCCAAATATGTTGACGCCGGCCAGGGCGGCCGCCGCCGCGCCGGCTCCCTTGGAGACCCAGACATGGCCGCCGCCCGCCACGCCGTGGGCCGCCGCCGCCAACAGGGCGCCGACGATGATCACCGACGAGATGGCATTGGTCACCGCCATCAGCGGCGTGTGCAGGGCGGGCGTCACGCTCCACACCACATAATAGCCGACGAAGATGGCGAGCACGAAGATCGCCAGGCGAAAGACGGTGGGATCGACCACGTCCATGGGGCTCTTCCTCTCTAAGCGGCTTGCAAGGCGGGGTGGCTGACCTGGCCGCCACGGGCAACCCGCGCGGCCTGCAGGATTTCGTCCGACGAATCGGCGACCAGCGCGCCGTCCTTGTCCACCAGCAGGCCAAGAAAGGCGATCAGGTTGCGGCCATACAGGGCCGAGGCGTCGGCGGGCACGCGCCCGGCCATGTTGGCGATCCCGACAATGCTGACGCCGCCGGCGACGACCACCGCGCCCGGGCGGGAGCCGGCGACATTGCCGCCCTGCTCCACCGCCATGTCGACAATCACCGAGCCAGGTTTCATCGACGCGGCCTGCGCCTCGCTGATCAGCCGCGGCGCCGCCCGCCCGGGGATCAGCGCCGTGGTGATCACGATATCCTGCTTCTTGATGTGCTCGGTGACCAAAGCGGCCTGCTTGACCTGGTATTCGGCGCTCATTGGCCGGGCATAGCCGGCCTCGGTCTCGGCGGCCCTGAATTCTTCGTCCTCGACGGCGACGAACTTGGCGCCGAGCGACTCGACCTGCTCCTTGGCGGCGGGGCGCACGTCGGAGGCGGTGACCACCGCGCCCAGGCGCCGCGCCGTGGCAATGGCCTGCAGCCCGGCGACGCCGGCCCCGACCACGAACACCTTGGCCGGCGCGATGGTGCCGGCCGCCGTCATCATCATCGGCATGGCCCGGCCATAGGCCTGCGCCGCCTCGATCACCGCGCGATAACCGGCCAGATTGGCTTGGCTGGACAGGGCGTCCATCGATTGGGCGCGGCTGATCCGCGGCACGAATTCCATGGCGTAGGCATCGGCGCCGGAGGCCGCCAGAGCGTCCAGCGCCGGGCGCTCCAGGTGTGGGTTGAGCAGGCCGATCACGATGGCGCCGGGCTTCAGCGCCGCGATCTCTTCATCGGCCGGCGCGCGCACCTTCAGCAGGATGTCGGCGGCGCCCAACGCGCCCGCCAGATCCGGCGCGATCGTCGCCCCGGCGGCGGCGTAGTCGGCGTCGGGCGCCGCAGCGGTATCGCCGGCCCCGGTCTCGATCACGATGGTGAGGCCCATCGCGATCAGCCGCTTGACCCCGTCCGGCGTCAGCGCCACGCGGGTCTCATCGGGCCGGCGTTCCCGGGTGACGGCGACAACGGCCATGATCAGCGTCTAGTGGTCTTGAGCGGCGGGCGAGCGCAGGAACACCACGCCGA
>JAYUBD010000683.1:0-2912 GCA_043740995.1 Caulobacteraceae bacterium
TCCGGATTGTCGCACGGCACTCAAATTCCCAAAATCAACTTCGCCATGATGTTATGCTGAATTTCATTCGACCCGGCATAGATCGACGTCTTACGATAGTTGAAATACATCGGCGCGGTCGGGGCCGCATAGTCCGGGCCGGCACGCATCTCGTTGGAATCCTGGCGCAATATCGCCCAGGTGTCCCGCACGAAGGGCGCGGCGTAAAGGCCAACCGCTTCCAGGGCCAGTTCGGTGATCGCCTGTTGCGCCTGTGATCCCTCGAGCTTCAGCATGGACGACACCGGACCCATGGCTTCCCCGGCAGCGCGACTGGAAAATACCCGAAGCTCGGTGGCGTTCAGGGCATCGACCTTGATCCGCATATCGGCCAGCTTGCGGCGAAAATCGCGGTCGAGGATCATCGGCTCGCCGCCGTCGGAAGGTTCGACCGAGGCGATCGCCCGCACCTTGTTCAGCATGTTGGTCAGGCCGGGCGCATAGGCGTTGCCGCGCTCGAACTGCAGCAGGTATTTGGCGTAGGTCCAGCCCTGGCCCTCCTCGCCGATGCGGTTGGCGACCGGCACGCGGACATCCTCGAAGAATACCTGGTTGACCTCCTGATCGCCCTCGACCGGTCCATCCAGGGTCGGCAGGGGGCGAATGGTGATGCCGGGGCTGCGCATGTCCACCAGGATGAACGAGATGCCCTGTTGCGGTCGGGCTTCCTGGCTGGTGCGCACCAGGCAGAACATCCAGTCGGCGTACTGGGCATAGGTGGTCCATATCTTCGATCCGTTCAGCACATAGTGCTCGCCGTCGCGCGCCGCCTTCATGGACAGCGAGGCGAGATCGGAGCCGGAGCCGGGCTCGGAATAGCCCTGGCACCACCAGACGTCGCTGGAGAGGATCTTCGGCAGATGCTGCTGTTTCTGCGCGTCGTCGCCGAACGCCATGATCACCGGCGCGCACATGCGCAGGCCCATGTTCGATGTCGACGGAGCGCCGGCCAGGGCCACCTCCATGTTGAAAATGTATTTGCGGGCGTCGGTCCACCCCGTGCCGCCATATTCGACCGGCCAGTCGGGCGCGATCCAGCCCCGCTGATGCAGCCGCTTCATCCAGCGGATCTGGCCGGCGCGATCGACATGGCCGTTCTTCGACTGCGCCATGCGGGCGCGCAGATCGTCGTCGAAGGCTTCGTCGATGAAGGAGCGGACCTCATCGCGAAAGGCGATGTCCTCGGGTGAGAATTCCAGGTCCATGAATTTAGCTCCGCGCCGGATTATTTCGAGACATGATAACCGACTTTCGGCAAATCGAAGCGTGGATATGCGAGGCCGCCTTTCCTGCCCGTCATGGCGCGCGATCGCCGGCGACCCTATGCAAGGTCGCAATAACGATATTGGAAATTTTCGCGGCCCACCCCGCGGCGCGGTCGATTGCCGAACGGCTCGACCGACTATGGCATGGAGGATCGTCTCCACGTCAGACAAGGACCAGGCCCATGCAATATCTGTTGCTGATCTACGCCAACGAAGCCGAGGAGGCGGCGACGCCCGAGGCCGAGATGAAGGACCGGATCGCGGAATACGGCGGCTTCACCCAGTCGATCATCGCCAGCGGCGCCTTCAAGGCGGGAGATCGCCTGCAGCCGGCATCCACGGCGACCACGGTGAGGGTCCGGGGCGGCAAGACGCTGATGACGGATGGTCCGTTCGCCGAAACCCGGGAGCAGCTGGGGGGCTATTATCTGGTCGAGGCCGAGAATCTCGACCAGGCCGCGGCGATCGCCGCGCGCATTCCCGGCGCCCGACACGGATCGATCGAGGTGCGACCCGTCTACCTCTATTCGTGAACGGCGACCTCGACCACGTCTATCGGCATGAGGCGGGTCGCGTCCTGGCGACGCTGATCCGCCTTGTCGGCGACTTCGACCTCGCGGAGGAGGCCTTGCAGGAGGCGCTCGCCGCGGCGGCCGCGCAGTGGCCCGGCACGGGGGCTCCCGCCAATCCGGCGGCCTGGCTGATCAGCGTCGGTCGCCGCAAGGCAATCGATCAATTGCGGCGGCGCGGTCTGCGGACCCGCAAACAGGGCGCCCTGGAGGCGGAAGCGGCCGTCGAAAGCCAGGTCGTTCCGTGGGCGGAGGAAGACGACACCTTCAGCGACGACATGCTGCGTCTGGTCTTCACCTGTTGCCACCCGGCCCTGGGTCCCGAGGCCCAGGTGGCGCTGATCCTCAACACCGTCTGCGGCCTATCCGTCGAGGCCGCGGCGCGGGTGTTCCTGGTTCACAAGGACACCATGGCGCAGCGGCTGGTGCGCGCCAAACGCAAGATCCGCCTGGCCGGGATCCCCTACGAAACGCCAGGCGCGGACCGACTGGAAGCGCGCGTCGATGGCGTGCTGACCGCCATCTATCTGGTGTTCACCGACGGCTATTCGGTCACCTCCGGCGAGGACGTCGCGGGCGCCGACCTTTGCCGCGAGGCGATTCGGCTAGGCCGCCTGGTGGACGGCCTGCTGCCGGGCCGACCCTCGGTCGAGGGACTTCTCGCCCTGATGCTTTTGCATGACTCGCGGCGGGCCGCCCGTGCGACGCCGGATGGTGAGATCATCCTGCTGCAGGACCAGGACAGGCGGCTTTGGGACCAAGGCCAGATCACTGACGGACTGGCGCTGGTCGAGCGGGCGCTGCGGGCGCCAGGCCGCCCCACCTCCTATGCCGTGCAGGCCGCGATCGCCGCGCTGCACGCGAGGGCATGCAGTGCCAAGGACACGGACTGGCCGCAGATTGCCGGCCTTTATGCGGTGCTCTCGCGCCTTCACCCCACACCCGTCGTCCAACTCAATCACGCCGTCGCCGTCTCGATGGTCGATGGCGCTCAGCGGGCGCTGGATCTGCTGGATGCCCTGGACGCGCGCGGCGGGCT
>JAYUBD010000684.1:0-9492 GCA_043740995.1 Caulobacteraceae bacterium
GGCATCCAGAACCACGAAGTCGCTGGTGTCGGTCTCGCCGCGATAGACCGTGCCCACCAGCCAGCCGTCACCCTCGTCAGCCCCGGCCTTGCGGGGAACAAACACCGGTTCGCCGGCCGCATCGCTGGACGGAAGGTCCCACACGGCGCGGTCGCCCGTGACGAGGTCCAGATGCGCGATGCCGTCGAAACCCCTCTCTTTCAGGCGACGGTTGGTGGCGAACCAGCCGTGGCGATAGGCAAGGCCGGTTTGACGCTCGTCGAACCTTGGGAACTCGCCGGTCCGGTCGTCGAGCGTCTCGCGCTTGATCTGGTTCGAGTCGCCGGCCAGATCGAAGGTCCAGCGCACCAGCTGCGCCCCGACGCTCTGCCCGCGGCTGCCGTCGGCATTGGGAAACAGCGGCGCGACGGAATATTCCATCACGTCCGCATAGATCTTGGTTCCCTCTTCCCACGCGTTCATCGGGTGGAAGACATAACAGGCCTCGGTCTCGAACCAGCGCATGGTCTCGACGCCGGCCTTGCGGTGCATGACGCCGACAAAGGCGCCTTTTTCAGGCTCCCAGGCATAGACCGGGCCGCCGGTCATCGCCCGTTGGAGCGATCCGGTGAGCGGAAGGATCGGGAACAGGACGTGGTTCCGGGTGACCAGAAAGTCGTGCACCATGCTCGAATAGGGGGCCTCGAAATCGTCCCGACGCAGGACCTCGCCCGCGGCGCTGGTGACGCCGTAGGAGACTTGGCTGTTGAGCGGCATTTCGCCCGTGGAATAGCCAAACCAGGTCATCTCTCCGGTTTCGGGATCAATCTTGGGGTGGGCGGTGACCCGGCCCCGGTACTGGGTGAGATAGTCCTTGGATTCCAGGGTGATGGGGTCAAGTTCGAACGGCTGATGGCCCTCTTCCAACGCCATCAGCTTGCCGGCGTGCCAGAGGATGTTGGTATTGGCGACACCGCTGTCGGTTCCCAAAACCGAGGGGTCGGTGGTCATCGGGTTACCGAAGGTTCCGAACAGGCGGCGGCCAGCGGCGTTTTCCGCCAGCCATTTGGGCGTACGCACATAACGGTTTCGATAGCGCACCTTGCCGCCTTCGACATAGAAGCCGTGGATCATGCCGTCGCCGCTGAACCAGTGGTAGTCATCGGCCTGGTCAAACTGCGGATTGGGGCCGTTGCGATAGAAGGCGCCGGCCAGATCGGCCGGGATTTCCCCCTTGACCACGAGGTCGAAGTCGTCTTCCCCGGCGACCGGGGCGAAATTGCCGGAAAGATAAGGATTGACGCGTACCGAGCCGTCCATGAGAGCCTCCACGGGTTTTTGTGTTTACGTTGTAAATTTATGGCGCGGTCTCCGTGGTGGCGCAAGTGAAAAATTCGTGACTCCGTTGGAAAAGGTCCCACCCGGCATTGCCCCGAAATCTCTCGACCGCCGAGATTGCCGATTTCCGCGACCGTCTGTGCGACGCGGCGGAGCGGATGTTCGCGGACCATGGCGCCGAGGCCGTGACGATCCGCCAACTGGCCAGCGCGCTGGGGGTCAGCCCAATGACCCCCTATCGCTACTTCAAGGACAAGGACGCCATATTGGCGGCGGTACGCGCTCGCGCCTTTGATCGGCACGCCGAGGCGTTGGAAGCGGCCTATGACCAGTCGCCCGGCGACGCAGCCCAAAGATCCCTCGCCGTCGGTCGCGCCTATGTCGTTTTCGCACTGGAGCGACCTGAAGCCTATAAGCTGATGTTCGATATCAAACAGCCCAGCGCGGAAACCTATCCCGACCTGGTGCGGGCCGGTGAACGGTCCCGCGCCACCATGACTCGCCACGTCGCTGAGCTGGCGGCGGCGGGCCTCGTCGTGGGCGACCCCGAACTGATCGGCCACTTGTATTGGGCGGCCCTGCATGGCCCGTTGATGCTGAGTTTTTCGGGCATGCTGCCCAAGGCCTATGACGCAACGACGTTGATCGGTCATCTGCTTGAGGCCCTGGCGCGGGCATGGACGGCGCCGGGCGCGGGGGATCAATGACGGGACCGATCGGCAACACAACGAGAGGCGATCCATTGTCGAGGGTGAAGGCCATCCTCGGCGGGTCGGCGGGCAATCTGGTCGAGTGGTATGACTGGTTCGCCTATGCATCCTTTTCGCTCTATTTCGCCAAGGTGTTTTTCCCCAAGGGCGACCAGACCGCTCAACTGTTACAAACCGCCGCAATCTTCGCCGTGGGCTTCCTGGCTCGACCGGTTGGGGCCTGGATTTTCGGCCTCTATGCTGACCGCGCCGGGCGCAAGGCGGCGCTGACCCTGTCGGTGGCGCTGATGTGCCTGGGCTCGCTCGTGGTGGCCCTGGTTCCGGGCTATGCCCGCATCGGCAACGCCGCGCCGATCATCCTCACCCTGGCCCGCATCCTGCAAGGCTTGAGCGTCGGCGGCGAATACGGGGCCAGCGCGACCTATATGTCCGAAATGGCCGGCGCGCGGCGGCGGGGCTTCTGGTCGTCGTTCCAATTCGTCACCCTGATCGGCGGACAGCTCACGGCGCTGGCCGTGCTGATCGTCCTGCAACACACCTTGAGCCCGGCAGCGCTGGGCGCCTGGGGCTGGCGCATTCCGTTCGTGATCGGCGCCCTGCTGGCGGTGGTGGTGTTCTGGATCCAAAGCGGCCTGCAAGAGAGCGACGCCTTCGTCGCCGCCGACCACCAGGCGCGTGGACAGTCCAGCCTCAAACTGTTGTTCACCCAGCACTCGCGTGAGACCGCGATCATCTTTGTGCTGACCTCCGGCGGCTCGCTCGCCTTCTATTGCTACACCACCTACATGCAAAAATTTCTGACCAATACCGGGCACTTTAACAAGGACCAGGCGACGCTGATCAGCGCCGGATCGTTGATCGTCTTCCTGATGGTGCAGCCGGTCATAGGCTGGATGGGCGACCAATTTGGCCGACGGCGGGTGATGGCGGCGGGCTTCGGCCTGGGAGCATTAGCCGTCTATCCGATCATGTCCGCCATCGCCGCCGCGAACAGCCCTCTGTTCGCCCTGGCCCTGATCTGCACGGCGCTGGTGCTGTTGACCGCCTATACCGCCGTCAGCGCAGTGGTGAAGGCCGAGCTATACCCCACCGCCATTCGCGGGCTTGGCGTCGCCCTGCCCTACGCTCTCGCCAATGCCGTGTTCGGCGGCACGGCCGAGTACGCGGCGCTGTGGTTCAAACAGGCGGGGATCGAGGCCGGGTTCTATGTCTATGTCAGTCTCGTCATGGCGGTCGCCGCGGTCGTCGCCTGGCGCATGCGCGACAGCCAGGCAGCCGGCCTGATCGAGGGGCCTTAGCGCTCCCTCTCCATTCTTCATGGAGAGGGAGAGATCGCGACGCGATCAGGGTGGGGAAGCGGTGGTCCGCACCAAAGCCAAGGAATACTTCCGACCACGCCACCCTCGCCGGAGCTTCGCTCCGTCTTTCCCTCCCCATGAGGAATTGGGAGAGAGGTCCGCGTCAAGCCAGTCCGAGGTCCCCCCGCTGAGCCCGGGTCAGTTTGGCGGCCACCAGCGCATGCGCATTGGCCAGCCAGGCCGCCATTTCGTCGGCATCCAGGGCGCTCAGATCTTCGAACCGCAGCCACTTTGCCCGCGCCAGATAAGGCGCGGGGCGGGCAACCCCGCTCTCGGCCAGAGCCTCGAACGCGATGTCGCTGAATTTCAGCGAACAGTGGCCGCCCGGGTTCAGTACGGCGAACATCCGACCGCCGACCTTGTAGACATTGTCGTCGCCCCATTGGACATCCATGCTGGCGCCCGGAAGGGCGCGGCAGGCGAGATCAAACGCCGTCGGCGTCACGCGCGAACGCCGACCCCGATTGGGCAAACCACGCCGACGCCGCCGCCGCCGCAATAGCCGTCGGGGTTTTTGGCCAGATATTGCTGATGATAGTCTTCCGCGAAATAGAAGGGCCCGGCTGTCGCGATCTCGGTGGTGATTTCGCCCTTGCGTCCGGCGGCGATCAGGGCCGCCTGATAGGCCCCGCGCGACGCTTCCGCCGCCGCAGCCTCGTCCGCCGAGGCGGTGTAGACACCCGAGCGATACTGACTGCCGATATCGCCACCCTGGCGCATGCCCTGCGTTGGGTCGTGGCCCTCCCAGAACATCTTCAGCAGATCGTCATAGGCGATCACGGCCGGGTCATAGACCACGCGCACAACCTCGGTATGGCCGGTGCGGCCAGTGCAGGTTTCCTGGTAGGTCGGATTGGGCGTGAAGCCCCCCATATAGCCCACGACCGTCACCCAGACCCCGGGCGTCTGCCAGTATTTCCGTTCAACCCCCCAGAAGCAACCCATGGCGAAATGCGCGACCGCCAAACCCGCCGGGTAGGGACCATGCAGCGGGTTATCATTGATGAACGAGCGGCTGGCGGTGGGGATCGGTTCGGCGCGCCCCGGCAGGGCACGGTCAGGCGCGATCAGGTCGGCGGTTTTGGTGAAGAATGACATGGCGGGTTTCCTTGGGCGGCAAGCGTTTAAGATAGGCGAACCCATCCAGGATTTCCACGCGTCCTTGTCGCGACGCCCGCCATGCGCTAATGGCCCGCCTTCAGCGAACGGCCCGCAAGGCCCGTCCCGTGATGGTGAGGTGGCCGAGTGGTTGAAGGCGCACGCTTGGAAAGCGTGTTTACGGGAAACCGTAACGAGGGTTCGAATCCCTCTCTCACCGCCATCGCTTCACCCTACGGGATTTGCAGGATAGGGGTCGTTCTCCCAGTCGTGGGACGCGCTCAATCAAGGTCCATCCGCGCCGTGGCCACGCGCCGCACCCGTGCCACTGAGCTCTCCCACCTAGTCCCTGGCGGGACGGCCATTCCGAGAAACACGATCACGTCCTAATTGAGCAGCAGGATATCTTCGTCAACCAACCGGCTGATGCGCGCGCCAACCCTGACCTTCGGCCCGATGGAGCTCCTGTCCACCATCAGACGACACAAAGCGCGCAGGCAGGCAACTCGAAACGGCTGCTTCGGGTGTCGGCTCGGCCTGAACTTCCGCACCCAATGCGGTGGAGATGTGGCCAACGATCTTGGTCGAAGCATAGGCAGCCCTGCGTCGACTCTTGATAGCCGAGGTGGGTATACTCGCGCTATCGCCGCGGCGCCGTTTCCGCCGCAGGTGAAAGAGGCGACGATCGCTTGGTGGGGACCGATCATCCATGAATATTATGGCGTCACGGAAGGCATGGGCTTCACCGCCTGCGACAGTCCCGAATGGCTGGCCCACCGCGGCACGGTGAGTCGGGTGGTGGCCGGGAAGCTGCATGTGTTGAACGATGACCTGACCCCTCCGCGCCGGGAGAGCCGAGCACGCTGTCTTTCAAGATGGCCAGCCCGCTCGAATATTTCCAGGATCCTGACAAGACCACCGAAACCCGTTCGCCGGACGGCCCGATGGCGACGGTGCGCGACGTGGGCTATCTCGACGCCGAAGGTTACCTCTATCTCACAGATCGGGCGACCTTCATGATCATCTCCGGCGGCGTGAACGTCTATCCCCAGGAGTGCGAGAATCTGTTGATCACCTATCCCAAGGTGGCCGACGGGGCGGTGTTCGGGGTTCCCAACGAAGACATGGGCGAGGAGGTCCAGGCAGTGATCCAGCCGACGCCGGGCGTCGAGCCGGGTCCCGCCCTCGCCGCCGAACTGATCGCCTTTTGCCGCGCGCAACTGGCGGGCGTCAAATGCCCGCGCTCGGCGGATTTCGGAATCGAATTGCCGCGTCTACCCACCGGCAAACTGTACAAACGCCTGCCGCGTGACCGCTATTGGGCGACCGTAAGAGCCGGATCGTCTGAGCGCCCGGCTTCCCGTCGGCTTACATCTCGCGATTGACCCTCCGCCGCCGCAATTCTATGGGCCATGGAGTTTGGTTTTATGTTTTCTGATTGAGGGTTTCGAATGACGATGACGCTTGAGGCGACGAACGCGGCCAAGCCTCTGTTCGACAAGAAGGGGTTGCTCGCAAAATACCTCTCCGAACGCGACAAGCGGCTGCGGGCCGACGGCAATGCGCAGTATCTGCAGGTGAAGGGCCGGCTGGCCCGCTATTTGGACGACCCCTACACGCCCTTCGTCGAACGGGCGCCGAAGACCGATCACGTGACCTTCGCGTTTGTCGGCGGCGGCTTCGCCGGCCTGGTCACCGGCGCGCGGATGGTCGAGGCCGGCGTGTCGGATGTCCGCATCATCGAGAAGGGTGGCGACTTCGGGGGCACCTGGTATTGGAACCGCTACCCGGGCGCACAATGCGACACCGCATCGATGATCTATATGCCGCTGCTCGAAGAGACCGGTCACATGCCGACCGAAAAATATGCGCACGCGCCGGAAATCCTCGCGCAATGCCAACGCATCGGCACTCAGTACGGCCTGTATGACAACGCCCTGTTCCACACCGAAGTAACGGATCTGAGCTGGGACGATCCAAAGTCCCGCTGGGTTATCCGCACCAATCGCGGCGACCAGTTCACGGCCGACTTCATCGGCCTGGGAACGGGGCCGCTGCACGTGCCCAAGCTCCCGGGCATTCCAGGCATCGAGCGCTTCAAGGGCCATTCCTTCCACACCAGCCGGTGGGACTATGACTATACGGGCGGCGATCCGCTGGGCGCGCACATGGACAAGCTCGCCGACAAACGCGTGGCGATTATCGGCACGGGCGCCACGTCCGTGCAGTGCGTGCCGCATCTCGCTCGCGCCTGCCGCGAACTCTACGTCTTTCAGCGCACGCCTTCGTCGGTGGACGTGCGCGCCAATGCGCCGATCGACCCGGATTGGTTCCAGACCATCGCCACGCCCGGCTGGCAGAAGCGATGGCTCGAAAACTTCACGGCGAACCAGTCCGGCGGCGTGACCGAGGAGGATTGGGTCCAGGACGGCTGGACCGATTTATCGCGGCGGATCCGGAGTAAGATCATGCAGCTGCCGCCCGAGGACATGACCCCGCAAAAAATGCTGGCCGCCTATGAAGATTCCGACTTCGAGAAGATGGAAGAGATTCGCGCGCGGGTCGAAACGATCGTCGAGGATGGCGCGACCGCGGAAAATCTCAAGGCTTGGTATCGCCAGCTCTGCAAGCGGCCCTGCTTCCATGACACCTATCTGCAGGCCTTCAACACACCGAGCGCGCATCTGGTCCACACCGACGGGCGCGGCGTTGAAATGATCACGGAAACCGGGGTGGTGGTCGCCGGCGTTGAATACCCGGTCGATTGTATCATCTATGCCTCGGGCTTTGAGGTCGGCACCGAATACAAGCGGCGCGCCGGCTTTGATCTGACCGGCAGAGACGGTCTCAAACTCTCGGAGGCCTGGGGCGAAGGCATGCGCACCAAACACGGCATCCACGTACACGGCTTTCCCAACGCCTTTTTCGTGCAACCGACCCAAGGCGCGAACCTGATCTCCAATGTGCCGCACAACTTGACCGAGGCGGGCAAGACCATTGCCATGACCATTCGCTACGCCCTTGACCACGGCTTCAAGCAGATCGAAGTCACCGGGGAAGCCGAGGACGCCTGGATCGAGCTGTTGCTGACCGGCGTTGGGCGCATGCTCGGCTCGCCCGACTGCACGCCCGGCTATTACAACAACGAGGGCCAGGATCCCGGTCCCGCCGCCCGCCTGAGCGTCGGCCATCCCGGCGGCGCGACGGCCTATTTCAAATATATCGACGGATGGCGCAATTCGGGGGCGTTCGAGGGTCTGGCTTTCCGCTGATGGACCGACCGCCGACCGCGTCAAAGCCTCGGCTGTTGGGAGCGTTCGCCGCCTGAGTTCACCCGCCGTCTCCGCCGAGCCCACCCTCTCGCGGCCTCATTCAACTTCCGTCATCCCGGATAGGTGAGCCGTGCGCGGGTATTGCCGTCGCGAAAGCCTCTCCCAGTCCCCAGGTTCCCAGCGCACCGCTCTGTTCTGCTTCGCTTCGCACCGACCGAAATGACGGCGGGGATGATGGAAACGTGAAGACAAAAGGGGCGAGCCCCTCCAGACCTCCGCGTTGTCAACTCATCCGATGGTCGCTCCGGAATCCGGGCACGCGGAACATCCGCCTCAGGCCGCGCATTAGATTCTCGTCAACGGAAGAGGTGCGGCATGGCCGATCCCATTAACACGAACCAAGGCGCGCAAGGCGCCGGTCAAACCATCGGGGTCACCGATGCGCGAGGAGCCCGCCGGGTGGGGTTGATCTGGATGCTCGTCATCTCCACCGCCCTCGCCGTAATCGCGGTGTTGGGGGTTTGGGCTTTGAATATCCAACGCCTGAACAGTCTGGGGCAACCCCACGTGGCCGCCCACGCCGGCAAGGTCCCACCGTCCGCGCCTTAAGCGCGGCTGACAGGTGCGGCGGAGTCCTCGGCAAAAGCGCCCTTTGGAAAGCATCCGCCGTTTCGGGCGGCGCCGGCCCGGGACAATACGCCCCAGGCCGGTCGGTCTTCCTCGAAGAGGACCTTAAGCGAACTGATTCATGGTGTTGTGGACGCCGCCGGCCTTTAGGGCCGCTTCGCCGGCGAAATATTCCTTGTGATCGTCGCCAAGGTCGGAGCCCGACATGTTCTGGTGTTTCACACAGGCAATGCCCTGGCGAACTTCCTGGCGCTGGACGTTGAGCACATAGCCCAGCATGCCTTGCGATCCGAAATATTCCTTGGCCAGGTTGTCGGTGGACAACGCCGCGGTGTGATAGGTCGGCAGCGTGATCAGGTGGTGGAAGATACCCGCCCGCAGGGCGCCATCCGCCTGGAAGGTGCGGATGCGCTCATCGGCATCGGCGCCCAGATCGGTCCCATCATAATCCACGCTCATCAACTTTGCCCGGTCATAGGCCGACACGTCCTTGCCCGCCGCGGCCCAGGCATCATAGACCTGCTGGCGGAAGTTGAGAGTCCAGTTGAATGACGGCGAGTTGTTATAAACCAGCTTGGCGTTGGGAACGACTTCGCGGATGCGGTCCATCATGCCGGCAATCTGATCGACATTGGGCTTTTCGGTTTCAATCCACAGCAGATCGGCGCCATTCTGCAGCGAGGTGATGCTGTCGAGCACGCAACGGTCTTCACCGGTCCCGGCGCGGAACTGAAACAGGTTACTCGCCAGGCGCTTGGGCCGCATCAGCTTGCCGTTTCGGCTGATGATCACGTCGCCGTTGCCGTAGGCATCCGGCGCGATCTCCTCGCAATCCAGGAAGCTGTTATACTGGTCGCCCAGATCGCCCGGCGCGTGGCTGATCGCGATCTGCTTGGTGAGCCCGGCGCCCAGGGAGTCGGTGCGCGTTACGATGACGCCGTCTTCCACGCCCAGCTCAAGAAAGGCGTAGCGGCAGGCACGCACCTTGGCGAGAAAGTCCTCGTGCGGCACCGTGACCTTGCCGTCCTGGTGGCCGCACTGCTTCTCGTCCGACACCTGGTTCTCGATTTGCAGGGCGCAGGCGCCGGCTTCGATCATCTTCTTGGCCAA
>JAYUBD010000685.1:0-2907 GCA_043740995.1 Caulobacteraceae bacterium
AGGCGGCGGCGCAATGCATCGCCGAGCGGCTGGCCGCCCGCGGCTATGCCGTTTGGCGCGATGATCAATTACCGGCCCATCGCGCCTATGGCGAGGTAATCGAAGAACGCCTGCGCCTGGCCAAGGCCGTGGTGGTGGCGTGGTCGGTCGATGCGGCGAAATCCCAATGGGTCCGCGCCGAAGCTGATGTGGCGCGTCAGGCAGGCACTCTGGTGCAGCTCAGCCTGGACGGCGTCATGCCGCCGCTGCCGTTCAACCAGATCCAATGCGCCGATCTCAAAGACTGGTCGGGCGATGAGACCGTGCCTGGTTGGGAAACGGTTTTGCGCAGCATCGCCGATCTGATGGCCGGCGGCGCCGCGTCCAGCGCCCCGCCGACGCCGGCGCGCCTGGCGCGCGGCGGACCGGCCCTCGCCGTCCTGGCCTTTGACAACCTGTCGGCCGATCCGGAGATGACCTATTTCTCCGACGGGGTGTCCGAGGAAATCCTCCAGACCGTGGCGCGGACCTCCGACCTGACGGTCATCGCCCGTTCCTCCAGCTTCCAGTTTCGCGGACCGGCAAAATCGACGCGGCGGATCGCCATGGAGTTGGGCGTCACGCACCTTTTGGACGGCTCGGTGCGCCGCAGCGGCGAGCGGGTGCGGATCACCGCGCAGCTCGTGGATTGCGCCAGCGAGACGACCCTGTGGTCCAACCGCTTCGATCGCGACCTGTCGGACGTATTCGCTCTGCAGGACGAGATCGCCGCGGCCGTGGCCCAGGCCTTGAAGATCGCCTTCGCCCCGTCCTCCGCCGTGGCGCCCATCGATCCCGTCGCCTTCGACCTCTATTTGCGCGCCCGGACCCTGGCCATCGATGTGAACGAGGGCGCCTGTATCGAACTTCTGGAGCAGGCAGTGGCGCGCTCGCCGCGGTTCGCCGCCGCCTGGGCCTCGCTGTGCCGGGCCAGAGCCGCCCAGGCCCGGCATGGCCCCAGGCCGAAGCCGTTCGAGGTGCTGAAGGCCGGCGCCATCGAGGCTGCGGCCACCGCTCTCGAACTCGATCCCAAGGCCGGGCTCGCCTATGCCGCGCTCAGCACGCTCAAGCCCATGGGGCTTTATCAGGCGCGGGAGCACCTGCTGCGCAAGGCCGTGTCGGTGGCGCCGGGTGAGCCGGAAACGCTGGCGGCGATGGGGGCGTTTTGCAACCATGTCGGCGCGACCCGGGAAGCCGTGGACTTCCTCAAACACGCCTACGCGCTCGATCCTCTCTATCCCCAGGGGGCCAACTATTACGGCGCGGTGCTTTGGTCGGCCGGACGGTTCGAGGAGAGTCGCGCGCTCTACGAGATTTGGCGTCACCGGTGGCCCGAACATCTGGTGTTCACCGTGGGCCCCTTGAACGGCGCGACGGCGGAGCATGACTGGGCGCGGTTCGATCAGTTGGCGCAGGCCGGCCGCGCAATCGCCGCCGAAGATCCGATCCTGCGGGCGAGCGTGCGCATTGGCGAGGCGATGCGATCAGGCGACGCGGCCTTTCCGATCCGGATCGCCCATCGTATGGAGCGGCATATCGCCGAAGACGGCGCCCCGCCTTTGCACCTGTTGGTCACCGCGTCTCAGTTCGGGCTGAAGGAAGCGGTGTTCGCGGCCATCGACCGTTCCAATTTCAGCTTCATGTTTGACGAATCCGGTCCCGACCCCGCCGGTCGTTACAACCCTGGGATCATCTTCGATGCTTCGTACAGTCGCGCCCTGATGGAGGATGTTCGGTTTGTCGGATTATGCGCCAAGCTCGGCCTCTGCGACTATTGGATCCAGGCCGACCGCTGGCCCGATTGTGCCGAGCCCCTGTCCGCTTTTTATGATTTCAAGGCTGCGGTCCGCAGGCTCGCCACTTGATCGTCTTGCTGTAGACCCCACCCGATGCGCGCCGTCTCGATCGCCGCCACCTTGGCTTCGAAGGCCGACCAGTCGTCGTGCTGGGCGATCGGAGCCCACAGGGCTTCGATCTGATCGTAGAGCAGTTCCTCGGGGTCGGTCGCGGTGAAAAAAGCGTGTGACAAGCGCTCGGGCCTGACCATGCCATAGGCGGACACCAGCGCGCGGAAGGCGCCGAACGCCTCGCCGGCGTAGAGGGATCCCCGCGGTCCCGCCAGGGCGCGGATCGCCGACGCCGCCCCGCCGAACCAGTCGAAGAAGAACGGCTCCCAGCGCAGTGCCTCGCCCCCCTCGGCCAGCGCCTTGAACGCGGCATTGGCC
This sequence comes from Caulobacteraceae bacterium, assembly GCA_043740995.1. Taxonomy (GTDB): domain Bacteria; phylum Pseudomonadota; class Alphaproteobacteria; order Caulobacterales; family Caulobacteraceae; genus Acaudatibacter. Next base: position 2,244 of record JAYUBD010000685.1, read on the forward strand.
AAGTCGATATCCGCCTCGGCCCCTTGGGATATTAGTCCCAAACGCTGCACCATCGCCGCCGACAGCGCCACGCGATAGGCAGCCGAGAAGGTGTTCAACGCCTCGACCAGCGGCGCCTCGTCGCTGACCAGGCTGAGCGCGCCGGCCAGCTGGCGCAAATTCCAGAACACCGCCTCGGGCTGCCGGCCAAAGCTATAAAGGCCGGTCTGGTCGAAATAGGCGGCGACGAAGTTGGGATCGTTCCGCGGCAAGAACCGGTACGGCCCGTAGTCGAAGCTCTCGCCATTGATGTTCATATTGTCGGTGTTCAGGACCCCGTGCACGAAGCCCGCCGTCATCCAGCGGGCGACCATATGCGCGGTCTTTGGAATGAGCGCCCGTAGCAGGGCGGCAGCCCCGTTGTCGGCGGACCGGCATTCCGGATAATAGGTCTCGACCACATGATCGACCAGGGCGCCGATCAGATCCGCCCGGTTATTGGCGGCATGCCGTTGAAAGCTGCCGAACCGGATGTGGCTGTGCGAGAGCCGGGTCATCACCGCGCCCCGGGTCGGACTGGGCTCATCATTGCGCTGCAGGGCCTCGCCGGTCTCGAACAGGGCGAAGGTGCGCGACGTCGGCACGCCCAGGGCTTCCAGCATCGCGGTCGCCAGCACTTCCCGCA
>JAYUBD010000686.1:0-2906 GCA_043740995.1 Caulobacteraceae bacterium
GCGTTCAGTCCCATCTGCTCGGCAATCGGCTGCAGGTAGACCGCGACCGCGCCGCCGCCGGACACATAGACCAGGGTGGCGATCAGCGCGAACCCACCGCGCGCCGATGGCGCGCCGCCTTGACCGGGCGGCAAAGGCAAGGGCGCGAACCGCCGGGGCAGAGCCAGGGCGGGGGCCGCGCCCAACAGCGCCGCGCCGGCCAGGGCGGCGAATCCCCCCGCCGATCCAAACCGTGGGATCAGCACGACGGCGCAGCCGATGGCGAGCCCCAGTTGCGCGAGAACCTGAGCGGTGAAGAACACGCCCGCCCAGCGTTCCGGCGTCACGGTGCGCGAGATCATGCCCACCGTGATCCACAGAAGGATGCCCTCAAGCCCGCCGGCCAGCGCCCGCCAGATCAGGATGCCGGCGCCCGCCGCGCCCAGCGTGGCGAGATCGGCGCCGGCCAGGCCCACGGAGGCGGCGACGCCGATCCATCTCAACAGCGATGGGCGGCGCACCAGACCCATTGCGGCGGTTGAGAGCCCCATGGCCAGCAGTTCCAGGGTCGCGGTCTGGCCAATGCCGGCCGCGCCCAGACGATGCTCGTCGGCCAGCGCCCCCAGCAGCACCGGCAAGACGCCCAGCACCAACAAGGCATTGACCCCCACGGCGAGGCACGCCGCCGCCGCGACGCCGCCCAGGGGCGGACCGACCGCGTCGTGGACGAGATGGTCGTGAACCGGTTCGGTGGGTGACACGGCTCGCCCTTTGTAAAACCCGCCGCCGGGTTTGGCGGGCGCATGGTGAAGACCTTAGCCGCGGATGACACGATGTGCACAGATACGCGGTTGAACGGGGCTGCCGCTTCAGATGCAGCCCGGAAGCGATGTCAATGACGGCGCTCCGCGCAACAATGCCGGCGCGGTAGGGCGGCCGGGTTCGGGCAATCTGTGTTGATCTATGCCATCTGTGGACAAAAGACTCGCGGAAGCGAAAAACGGTGACCATGCCGCCTGAAGATGCCTTTGCCATCCGCCTGGAACGCCGGGGTCTGGTCGAACTTGACGACACGCGCTTCACGCTCGCCCCGGCAGAGGCGTTGCTGCTGTCGCCCGCCGCTTCGGACGGTCGCGCCAAGAATATCAGCCTTGGCCCCGGCGGCGGGGTGCGGGGGGCCGCCGCCGAAGTCATGCCGGAGCTGTCGCGGTTGCTGGGCCGTTATGCCGATTGGGCGGATGCCGCGGTTCGCCGCCTCGCCCCGCGCTATGCCGCCGGTTTGCGGCGTGGACGCACCAGCCTGCGGACCCGCGCGGTGGAACAGGGTGCGATCAGCCCGCGCAAGGATGACCGCCGCCTGCATGTGGACGCCTTCGCCTCGCAACCGACGGGCGGCCACCGGATCTTGCGGGTGTTCAGCAATATCAATGCCGAGGGCGAGCCGCGCCTCTGGAATATCGGCGAGCCGTTCGCGGACCATGCCGGTCGCTGGGTCGCCGGCCTCCGGCCACCCCTGCCCGGCCAGGCCTGGCTGTTGCAACGGCTTGGCGTCACCCGGTCCAGGCGCACGGCCTATGACGCCTTGATGCTCGGCTTGCACGACGCGGCCAAGCTGGACGACGCCTACCAGGCCGCCGCGCCGCGCCGCGAACGGGCCTTCGCCGCCGGCGCCGGCTGGATGGTGTTTACCGACAGCACCGTCCACGCCGCGATCCGCGGGCGTTATGTGTTGGAGCAGACCTTCTATCTGCCGCCGGCCGCCATGGCCGCGCCGGACGCCTCGCCCCTGGCGATCCTGACGCGGATGACCGGGCGGACCCTGGTCTGAGCCGCCAAGCCGTCACGAGGAGACAAGGCCCTACGGGCGGAGGCTTGAATTGCAGCGACCGCTTGGCGTCTTTGCCTGTTCGCGGCTAAAAATGCTCGCGCGGCCATCCGCGCCTCGGCGAAGAGAGTTCCTGTCATGTGCGATACCCTTGTCGCCCTGCCAAAAGCCACGGCGGGCGGCGCGACCCTGTTCGCCAAGAACAGTGACCGCGAACGCAATGAGGCGCAGGGCCTTGAGATCACCGCCGCCGCCGACCATCCGGCGGGCGCCGCCGTTCAACTGACCTACATCGCCATCCCGCAGGCGAGACATACCCATGCCTGCCTGTTGTCGCGACCATTCTGGATGTGGGGCGCCGAGATGGGGGCGAACGAATACGGCGTGGTGATCGGCAATGAGGCGGTGCATTCGATCATCGCCGCCGGGCGCAAGCGCGCCCTGACCGGCATGGACCTGGTGCGCCTCGGTCTTGAACGGGCGGCGACAGCGAACGAGGCGGTCGATCTGATCGTCGGCCTGTTGGAGCGGCACGGCCAGGGCGGCGACTGCGGCCATCTGCACCGGTTCTACTACCATAACAGCTTCATCATCGCCGACCGCACCGAAGCCTTTGTCCTGGAGACGGTGGGCCGCTGGTGGGCCTTGGAGCGGGTGGCGGGCGCGCGGGCGCTGTCAAACGCGCTCAGCATCGGGCCGGATTATGCGGCGGTCAGCCGGTTGGCGGAGGCCCATGCCCGGGACCAGGGCTGGATCGGCGATGACGGGCGGTTCGATTTCGCCGCACGCCTGTTCGATCCCGGGCGCGACGCCATTTCCCGAGGCCGCGAACGCCGCGCGCGGGGGCAGACGCTGATGGATCGGCGTCTGGGGGCGCTCACCCCCAGAGCGATGATGGCCATCCTGCGCGACCATGGCGCGGCGGCCGAAGGACAGGCGGCTTGGACCCCGGCGGATCAGGTCGGTCGCGCCATCTGCATGCACGCCGCGCAGGGCGCGCGCCGCAGCCAGACCACCGGCTCGCTGGTGGCTGAACCTCGCGAGGGGCGCGCGGTGTTTTGGGTGACGGGGACGGCGGCGCCGTGCCTCGGCATCTTCAAGC
>JAYUBD010000687.1:0-2902 GCA_043740995.1 Caulobacteraceae bacterium
GCGACCGTGAGCACCAGCGAGACGAGAATCAGGGTCATGGCCGCGCGCTTCTTGCCGAATCGTTTTGAAATCCAGGGGGCGGACGCAAAGGCGAACAGCGCCGCCGCCAGGCTCGAAAAGGTGAAGTTTGCGATCTGATCGGCCGGCAATTCCCAGAAGAAGGTCTGGAAATAGAGATTGATCGCGAAGCCAAGGCCAATCGCCATGGCGTTAAAGATGCTGGCGACGAGGATGACCAGGAAGGACGGATGCGCCATGGTGCCCACCATTTCGCGGGCCAGAATCGCCAAGGTGGCCTTGCGGCGCGGCGCCTCTCGCAAATGCGGGATTTCCCGATGGGTGCCAGTCGCCGAGACGAGGATGGCAAAAACCATCAGCAAGGCGGCCGCGATTCCATAATGGGCATAGCCCGCGGGATTGAGTTGTCCGGTCGCGTGGGCGCGATCTGGGGTGAGGAAGAACCGCAGCGCGGTGAAGTACATGGTGAGCCCGCCGATCCAGCCAAACAGATAGCGGTAGCTCAGCAGCTTGGTCCGCTCATCATAATCCGTGCTGAGTTCGGCCGCGAGCGCTGATGAGGGGATTTCATAACAGGTGATGAAGCTCCGGATCAGGATCGCGACCGCGATCAAATAGAAGAACAACGCCTCGTGGCTCCAGCCCCTGGGAGGGTTCCACAGTAGCAAATACGACACCGCGACCGGCAGCGCGGCGGCATACATGAACGGGTGGCGCCGTCCCCACCTTGATCGCCAGTTGTCGGAGATCTGACCGACAATGGGGTCGAGAAAGGCATCGACGACCAGCGCCGCCATGATGGCCAGGCCCACGGTGACCGAAGGCAGACCCATTACCTGATTGTAGAAGATCAGCAGGAAGTAGGAAAAACCGTTGTCCTTCACTCCGAAGGCCACGGAGCCGAAGCCGTAGAAAAGTCGGGTCGGCATCGATAGCCGTCGCGCCCCAATCAGGGGCATGCTGAGCGTCGCCAAGGCGTTTTCTCCGGACGTCGGGCCTATAATGGCCAGTGAGCGTGATCGTGCGGGACGGCGGCCCAAGCGTCAACACTAATTTGAGTATCCGGTATCCGGGCGCGGATGCCGGGCGCCGTGAGGTAACAAGGGCGGCGAAAAGGCCGCGTCCAGACCGCCTCGGGTTTCGTTCGCCGGTCGCGAGCGCATCGACCGGGCATGAAGCGACGCCTGGTCGATGCGCTTGAGTTCCTGTCCATTCGGGAGATCTCGGTGGCTTGTCCACCGTAGCCACGTCATGCGATTGGAAACCCCTTCTTAAAATAGAAATTCATCAATAGGTATCTGAAAATATCTAGTTAACACAAATAATTATGGACGATACCGCATAAAATTGAATTTTCGGTACGCCTTCCGATCATTCAAATATGTTGACTCTTCCGATCACGACTCTCAATGTTGCGTCAACCAGCGCGCCTTCGAGGCGCCGGCCAATGGCCGAGAGACACTGGACGCCGGGACCCGCTCACTGGGTTTGGGCAAATCATGAGGGACCGAATATGAAATCCGCCTGCTCCGTTATTGCTCTCGCCGCCGCGGGGGCGTTTCTGGCGCCCCAGACGCTTCAGGCGGCCGAGGCTCAGTCGGCTCCGCGAGAAACCGCGGTAAGCGAGGTCATCGTCACCGCCACCAAGCGCCCGCAGACTCTGCAGGATGTCCCGGTCTCGGTGGCGGTGGTGACCGGCCAAATGATCAAGGACCTGGCGATCAAGAACCTGGATCAGCTGTCGACCTACGTTCCCGGCCTGGTGATCGCGGAGGGTGGCGAGCAGACCGGGATTTCGATCCGCGGCTTCGGCGCAAGCCTCAATTTTGGCATCGATCAGGACGTCGGCCTGTTCACCGACGAAATCTATGCCGGACGCGAACGGCAGTTCCGCGGAAGCTTCCTGGACGTCGAGCATGTCGAGGTGCTGAAGGGCGCGCCGGGCACTCTGTTCGGCAAGAACACCATTGCCGGCGCGATCATTATTCGGTCGGGAACGCCGACCTGGACTCCGTCGCTCTCGGTCCGCGGGGAGTTTGGTCCCAACACCGGGCGACGGGCCGTCGAGGTCGTCGCCAACGGACCGATCACCAGCACGCTGGCGGGACGCCTCGCGGTCCGCCTCGCCAAGGAAGACGGCTATATGTTCAATACGCTCACCCACGAGAAGGAGGAGCAGGAAGAAGACAAGATTGTCCGGGGGACGCTGCTCTGGAAGCCGACCGGCGCCTTGAGCGTGCGGGGCAAGGTCGAATGGTCCGAGTACAACCGCATCGGTCGCGACTTCAAGATCTCGGACATCAGCGGGACGGCGGTTGGCCGACCATTAACCACCAACCCCGTGACCCTGCTGCCGCTTGCCAGCCCCCGGGACGTGGGGGCCGCCCAGAATCTTCGCACCTATCTGTTTTACGACCCGGCCTTCAGTCCCGGCCTCGGGACCTACAATACATCCAAGCAGCGGGAAACCGCCCACGTCATTTCGAAAAACGCGGCGATTGACGCAAGTTATGATCTGGGATTCGCCACGCTGCGGTCGATCACCGGGTACAATTCCTATAACTCCAACGACCAGCGAGATGTGGACTGGAGCCCAACCCCATTTTTGTTCGAGCCGATCACCCAGCGGTTTAAACAGTACAGCCAGGAATTGCGGATCGTCTCCGCCGTCGGCAAGCGCTTCGACTATGTGGCTGGTCTATACTGGTTCAAGACCGACTTCTTCGTTGATCGTCGCACGGACATCGACATCAATCTGTTCATCGACCCGTCGAAGAACTCCGACGCCTTCAAGTGGGCCAACCTTCGTTACCTGAAACAGACCGCCGAGACCTATTCCGCCTACGGTCAGGGCACGTGGCACCTCACCGATTCCATCGACCTG
>JAYUBD010000688.1:0-9456 GCA_043740995.1 Caulobacteraceae bacterium
GGAGCCGGCGTGATCGCGGCGGCCCGCATTCTGGCCTTGGGCAGACGGGCCGAGATTTTCCGCATCACCACATAGAAGACCGGCGTGAACAGCAGGCCAAAAGCGGTCACCCCGATCATCCCGAAGAATACGGCGACGCCCAGGGCGCGGCGCATCTCCGCCCCGGCGCCGCTGGCGAACGCCATGGGGGCGACGCCAAGCACAAAGGCGAGCGAGGTCATCAGAATCGGCCGCAGCCGGGTCAACGCCGCCGCCACCGCCGCGTCCTCGGCGCTCATGCCCAGCGCCATCTCACCCTGGCGAGCGAACTGCACGATCAGGATGGCGTTCTTGGAGGCCAGCCCGACCAGAACCACCAGGCCGATCTGGGTCAGGATATTGTTGTCGAGATGAAACAGATTGACCCCGGTCATCGCCGCCAGCAGGCACATCGGCACAATCAGGATCACCGCTAGCGGCAGGGTGACGCTTTCATAGAGGGCGGCGAGCAGCAGGAAGACGAAAACCACGGCGGCGCCGAAAATCACCAGGCCGGTGTCGCCGGCCAGACGCTGCTGATAGGCAAGTTCCGTCCACTCGACGCCATAGCCGGGCGGCAGGTGCTCGCGGGCCATGGTCTCCATGGCGTCCAGCGCCTCGCCCGTGGAGTGACCGGGCGCGACCTCCGCCTGGATCTCGGCCGCCGGGAACAGGTTATAGCGCAGCACCCGATAGGGTCCGGTGATGTGGCGCAGGGTGATCAGCGATCCCAGCGGGACCATCGCCCCCCTCGCCGAGCGGGTCTTGAGCTCGCTCAGGCGGGACTCATCCTGACGGAAGGCGCTGTCCGCCTGGGCCAGAACCTGGAAGGTGTGGCCGAATAAATTGAAATCATTGATGAAGGTCGAGCCAAGATAGGTCTGCAGCGTGCTGAACACCGAGGTGTCCCTCACGCCGAGACTCTCCGCCTTGGCGCGATCAATGTCGGCGAACAGGCGGGGCGTCCGGGTGTTGAAGGTGACGAAAGCCGCGCTGATTGCCGGGGCGTGGTTGGCGGCCGCGGCGAGGTCGCGGGTCACGGCTTCCAGCGCCTTGGCCCCGTGGCCGCCCTGGTCCTCAACGATCAGCTTCAATCCGCCGGTCTGGCCGATGCCGCGCACCGGCGGCGGTTGGATGATCTTGATGTCCGCCGCCGTGATCGACGCCAGGCGTTTCTGCAAATCGAGCGTGACATCCTTGAGGTTCATCAACCCCAGCCGGCTGCGCTCGGGAAACGATTTGAGGATCAGGTAGATCTGCCCCGAATTCGAGACGGCGGTGCCGTTGGTGGCGTCCGTGCCGGCATAGATCGAGGCGGCCAGGACGCTGGGCGCCGCCAGCAGGCGGGCGGCGACATCCCGGGCCACGGCGTCCGTTCGGCCCAGGGCGGCGCCGGGGGGCAGCGTGATGGCGACCAGCAACTGGCCCTGATCCTGCGCCGGAATGAAGCCCTTGGGCGTGGCGCTCAATTGCCAGGCGGTCAGGGCGACCAGCACGGCATAGACGGCGAGCATGATCACCGGAACGCGGATCAGCTTTTGCGTCAGGCCGGCATAGGCTTCGGCCAATTTGTCGAAACGATCATTGAACCCGTCCGCGAACCGCGCGAGGCGGCCGGGCCGGGCCGGGCCGGCGCCATGTCCGTGCGGGCGCATCAGCAAGGCGGCCAGCGCCGGCGACAAGGTCAGCGAAACCACCAGGGAAATGATCGTCGACGAGGCGATGGTCAGGGCGAACTGTTTGTAAAACTGGCCCGAAATCCCGCCGATGAACGCGGTGGGGACAAACACCGCCATTAGCACCAAGGCGATTGCCACCAGCGCGCCACCTACCTCGTCCATGGTCAGGTGCGAGGCTTCCCTGGGCGACATGCCCGCCCGCAGATGGCGATCAACATTTTCCACCACCACGATGGCATCATCGACAACAATGCCGATGGCCAGGATCATCCCGAACAGCGAGAGGCTGTTCAGTGAAAAGCCGAAGGCGGCCAGCACCGCGCAGGTGCCGATCAGCGCGATGGGAATCGCGACGATGGGGATCGCCGCCGCCCGCCATGACTGCAGGAAGAACAGCACGACGAGTACGACCAGGACGACGGCGAGGGTCAGGGTTCTGAAAACCTCTTCGATCGAGGCGCGCACGAATTCGGAGGGGTTGTAGATGATCCGGTAGTCCAGGCCGGGGGGAAAGCTCTTTTTCAGACCTTCCATGGTTGCCCGAACGGCGTCGGCGGTCTGCAGGGCGTTCGAGCCGGGTTGCTGCAATACGCCCACGGCGACGGCGTTGTGCTCATTCATATAGGCGTTGGTGGTATAGTCCTGGGCGCCCAACTCCACCCGGGCGATGTCGCCGATCCGGGTCAGCCGGCCCTGGGCGTCGGCCTTGACGATGATCTCCGCGAATTGTTCAGGTGTTGTCAGCCGCCCGAGAGTCTCGATACTGAGCTGATAAGCGGTAACCTCGGATGCGCCGGGCGCCTGGCCCACGGCGCCGGCGGCGACCTGGGCATTCTGAGCGCGCAGGGCGGCCACGATGTCTTCAACCGTCAGATTGCGCGCCGCCGCCTTGTCCGGGTCGATCCAGATGCGCATGGCATAGTCGCGTGACGCCCGGTTGCCGACGTCGCCCACCCCCGGAATGCGCAGGATGGCGTCCTTGATGTGCAGGCCGACATAGTTGGCGATGTATTTCTGATCGAGCGACCCATCCGGCGAATAGGTGTGCACCGCCAGCAGGATGTCGGACGAGCTTTTTCGCACCGAGATGCCGGCGGCGACCACTTCCGGCGGCAGACGCGGCGTCGCGCTGGCCACCCGATTCTGGACCAGCACCTGGGCCTGATTGGGATCGGTTCCGAGCTTGAACGTCACCGTAATGCTCACACGGCCGTCGCCGGTGGCGTTCGAGGACATGTAGAGCATGTTCTCGACGCCGTTGACCTGCTGCTCGATCGGGGCGGCGACCGTGCTCGCCAGGGTCTCCGCCGAGGCGCCGGGATAGCCGGCGCTGATATTCACCGTCGGCGGCGTGATATCGGGATACTGCGCGATCGGCAGATTGGGCGCGGCGATTGCCCCGATCAGGGTGATCAGGATGGCGATCACGGCGGCAAATACCGGCCGTTCGATGAAAAAATGAGAGAGCCGCATGCCCGCCGCCCCGCTACCGCACGGCGTCGGCGGCGGTGGCCGTCGAGGCAATCGGGGCCGCGTTGGGCGTTTCGGCATTGGCGGGCGTCGGGGTGGCGACGATCTGCCCGGCGACGCTGGCCACTCTATGGCCGGCCTGGGCGCGTTGAACGCCGTCGATCACCACATGGTCGTCGGGTCGCAGACCACCGCGCACGACCCGCAACCCTTCGACCAAGGGCCCGAGCTCCACGGCCCGGAAGTGCGCCAAGCCATGGGCGTCGATCACATAGACCACCCGCCGCTCCTGATCGGTGACGACCGCCCGATCCGGAATCAACAATGCCGCATAGGCGCCGGACCCCAGCAATCGCATATGGCCGAACATTCCGGGGGTGAGGAAGTGATCGGGATTGGCGATCACCGCGCGGCCGCGGATCGTGCCGGAGCCGGTGTCCAGGGCGTTATCGACGAAGTCCATATGCCCCTTCCACCGCCAGGTCGGCTCGTCCTGCAAACGGATCTCCACGGGGTTGGCCCGGCCGCGCGACGAGGTGCGGGTTCCCGCCTGATTCTCCCGCTGATATTTCAGATAGAGCGCCTCGGAGCCGGTGAAGGCGAAGCGGATCGGATCCAGATTGACGATATTGGTCAACACCGTGCTGTCAGCGGTCACCAGATTGCCGGGCGCCACGCGGCGGTCGGAAACCCGCCCGGATATCGGCGCGACGACCCTGGTGAAGGAAAGGTTCAGGGCCGCGGTCCGCACGGCGGCCCGCACCGCCAGCTGATCCGCCGCCGCCTGCTCCCGCGCGGCCGCCAGGGCATCCTGCGCTTGCTGGCTTATCGCGTGGACCGCGATCAGGGTCTGGCCGCGCGCCGCCTGAGCCGTGGCATTGGCCAAGGTGGCCGCGGCGTGCGCCGCCTGGCCCTTGGCCTGATCCAGCAAGGCCGCATAGGGCCGCGGATCGACGGTGAACAGGACCTGGCCCTTCCTGACGATATCGCCATCCTTGAAGCCCACCGACACCAGATAGCCCGAGACCCGAGGCCGCACGTCCACCGAATCCATGGCGATGAACTGGCCGACATAGTCGTCCCAATCGATCACGTTCATCCGCAGCGGCGTGGCGACCGTGACCATGGGTGGGGGCGGCGGCGGCGGCGCGGTCTTTGCGACGCAGGCGGCGAGCGCCAACCCGCACAGGCCTACCCACAAGGCCAGGCCGATCGCGCGCGCGGTCGAGGACGTCGGTTCAAGCATGCGCGAAAATCCGCCATCCCGCTGATTCGGCAAAATGGCCGCCGCCCCGCCAAACGGGATCCGGAGCCAAGGTTTGCTAGCCCCATAGACCACTATGCGTCCAGGCCACAACGCGTCGCCCCGATCAGCGGGTTCCGCCGATCGAACGCCAAACCGTCGGTTGGAACGCCGTCAGACCCTAGATCGCACGGCGCGCGACACCGCCGCGACGCCGCCCGCCAGGCCGAAACCGAGCAGCATCATCGCCCAGGCGGCAGGTTCGGGAACCGCCGTCGGCACGGTGAAGAAATCGAGGGTGCGAACATCCGAGGTCAGGTTACTCCGGGTCATGAAGCCGGTCTGATAGCCGAATTAAGGCGTGCCGGTCCGTGGATGTTGAAAAAGCCCGCACTCGAAAGAGCGCCGCGAGCCAAAGGCATTGATCCCGCCCATCACATTGAATAGCGTCGCCCGGCGATTGCGCGAACAACAGCGCGGCGCGCCGATGGAGAACGCCATGGAATACGCCAAACGCCATTGCTGCGACGCCGACAGTCACATCATGGAGACCCTCGACTGGGTCAGCCGGTTCGCCGACCCCGAGATCCGGGATCGCCTGCCGCCTCTGGTGCTGGGCGCGGCGGGCAATGCGACGCATGACTTCATCAGCAAGGCCGAGGCGCGGATCAAGGATCCGGCGCGCAGCGCGGCCATCGACCACAATGTCATCGCCGGTCCCAAGGGCTGGGCGGCCTATGGCGCGTTCGACATCACCGAGCGCAAGCGGGCGCTTGATGATCTGGGTTTTCACAAGCAGTTGGTGTTCTCGACCTTTGCCGGCACGCAATATCTTGGCGCGACCGATCCCGATCTGCTGTACGGCGGCATTCGGGCGCACAACCGGGCCATGGCCGCGTTCTGCAATGAGGACGAGCGCCTGATCGGCGTCGGACAGGTCTCGCTCGCAGATCCGGTTCGCGCCCTGGCCGAGGTGAAAGAGGGCCTGCGGCTGGGGATCGGCGCTTTCTGGGTGCCGGCCGGCGCGGCGGGGGAGGCTTCGCCCGGTCACCCGGATTTCGATCCGATCTGGCAAACCCTGTCCGACCACAAGGTCCCGTTCGTTCTGCACATTGGTTCGGCGACCCGGGTTCTGCCCAAGGCCTATGAGAATAATGGCAAGCCGCGTCCGTCCGACCTGCTCGGCGGCGGCGAGAATTTGCGGGTCAAAGACTATATGGTGCTGTCATTCGCGCCGCAGATGTTCCTGTCCGCCCTGGTGTTCGACGGCGTGTTCGAGCGCTTTCCGGACCTGCGCGGCGGCGTGATCGAGCTGGGCGCGGGGTGGGTGCCGGAATTCCTGCGCCGCCTGGATCTGGCGCAACGGGTGTTCCGCAAGAGCGACGCCTCGGTCGCGAGCCTGACCCTGAAACCCTCGGACTATATCCGTCGGCAGGTACGCTTTACGCCGTTCCCCGGCGAAGATGTCGGCGGGATGATCCGCGACGCCGGACCCGAACTGTTCCTGTTCTCCAGCGACTATCCCCACCCCGAAGGCACAGACGATCCCATCGGCCGGTTCGAACGCACCTTCAGCGAGATCGGCGAAGACGCCAAGACGCTGTTTTATCATGGCAATTTCGAACATATGATGGGCGCGGGATAGCTGGGCCGCCGCGCGTCTCATCACGCGGCCAACCTGCTTGCGCCCGCCGCCGACTGCCCCTAGTTACGCAGCCCAGCGAGCCGCCCCGAGGAGACGCCCCATGGCCGTCGAAGCGATCATCTGGGATTTTGGCGGGGTGTTCACCACGTCGCCCTTCGAGGCCTTCAATCGTTATGAGCAGGCGCATGGCCTGCCGAAAGACCTGATCCGCTCGATCAACGCCGCCAGCCCTGATGATAATGCCTGGGCGCTGTTCGAGCGCGCGGAGATTGGCGCGGCCGGTTTCGATGTAAAATTTCTTGAGGAGTCGACGGCGCGGGGCCATCCGGTTAGAGGCGCGGACGTGCTGCCCTTGTTGTCGGGCAATGTGCGTCCGGCCATGGTCGAGGCGCTCAGGCTCTGCAAGACGCGTTTCAAGGTCGGCTGCATCACCAACAACATGGCCCAGGGACACGGCCCTGGCATGCAGGCGACACGCGAGGGCGCGGGCCGGGCCGGCGACATCATGGCGCTGTTCGATATCGTCATCGAAAGCTCCAAGGCGGGAGTCAGAAAGCCGGATCCAAAAATCTATCAGATGATGCTGGACCGGTTGGGCGTCCCGGCCAGGGCCTGCATCTATCTCGACGACCTCGGGATCAACTGCAAACCGGCGGCCGTCCTGGGCATGGCGGCGATCAAGGTGGTGAGCGAGGCGCAGGCGCTGGACGATCTCGAACGCCTGACCGGCCTGACCTTCGCGCGCGCGCCCGCGACCGACGGCGTTGCGGCATGACCAGCCCCCTGCCGGTTGGCGCGGCGGCGGCCCTGGCCCGGCTGGGCGACGAATGGTCGGCGGCGGTGGGCCGCGACGCGATCCAAAAGACTTTTCGGTTCAAGGACTTCAACAGCGCCTTTGGCTGGATGACGCGGATCGCCCTGGCGGCCGAAAAGGCCGATCATCATCCCGAGTGGTTCAACGTCTATAATCGCGTCGATGTGCTGTTGACCTCGCATGACGCGAATGGCGTCACCGAACGCGACGTCGCCCTGGCCGTGATCATGGACCTCGCCGCCAAATCAGGCGACACAGGCAAATCGCGCTAGGGCGGCCAGAAGCGGTCTGATAGGGCGATTTGCGGCTTTCATTGAAGTTTCGGCTTTGAATCGCTAGATTTGTCAGGTCGCGGATGGCGACTCTTTAGGAACTCGGAGTTCATGGCCAATATCACCCTGGTGGACGACGACGAGAACATCGTCGCGTCGGTTTCCCTGGCCCTGGAAAGCCACGGTCACACTGTGCAGGCCTATCACGACGGCGTCACGGGTTTGGCCGCGCTTGAGAGCGATCCGCCCGACCTGGCCATCCTGGATGTCAAAATGCCGAGGTTGGACGGCATGGAGGTGCTTCGCCGCCTGCGCCAGACCAGCAATGTGCCGGTGATTATCCTGACCTCCAAGGATGACGAGATCGACGAAATTCTCGGCTTCAATCTCGGGGCAGACGACTATATCCATAAACCGTTCAGCCAACGGCTGCTGATCGAACGGGTCAAGGCCGTGTTGCGCCGCGCCGATCCGGAAGACGAACATTCCGCCGCCGCCGCTGAAGCCCTGGCGGCCCGGGCGATCAAACGCGGTCGTCTGACCATGGACCCCGCGCGTCATGATTGCCTATGGGAAGAAAAGCCCGTTCGTCTGACGGTGACTGAATTCCTGTTGTTGCAGGCTCTGGCGCAACGTCCGGGGTTCGTGAAGAGCCGGGATAACCTGATGGACGCGGCCTACGAAGATCAGGTCTATGTCGATGACCGCACCATCGACAGCCACATCAAACGCATGCGCAAAAAATTCCGCGAGGTCGACCCGGAATTCGATGCGATCGAAACGCTGTATGGCGTCGGCTACCGCTACCGCGAGTCCTGACGAAGACCGGCGTCCGGGGTTGATAACCTCCGGCGAGGCGCGCCATGGCGGTGCGCGCGAAGCGGAGGCGCGCCGCCATGGCGCGCGGCCCGGTCGTTGGTCTCCCGGTTCGCGGCTCGGTCGAACCATCATCATTCTCAACATGCTCGGCCTGGTCATTTTGATTGGCGGCGTGCTGATTCTCAGCGAACTGCGGCAAGGACTGGTCACCACCCGCCTGGAAAGCCTGGTGCTGCAAGGCGACCTGATCGCCAATGTGATCGACCAGACCGCGACCGTCGGCGAACCGGTTCCGTCTTTGGACGCGGCCACGGCCAGCGGCGTACTGGGCTCACTGTTCATCCGAAAGTCGCAACGCGCCCGCCTGTTCGACGCCACCGGACAGTTGTTGGCCGATTCCTACACCGTGGCCGACCGCGTGGAGGCGCGACCGCTGCCTCCGGCGCGAAAGCCCAATAGTTTCGATTTGAACTTTGATTTTCGCCCACCCCTCAGGCAGCGCGAGCGAGCCGCCGCCATCGCCCTCTCGCTGGAGCTCAACGGCGCCCTGCGCGGTAATCAGATGCGCGATCTGCGCCGGGATGACGATGGGCGGCGCGTGGTTTCAGTCTCCATCCCGATTCGCCATGTCCGCGCCGTCCTGGGCGTGCTGACACTTGAGTCCGGCGACGTCGAACAGATTATCGCGCGGGAACGCGCGGCGCTGTTGCCCTTCATTCTGATCGCCGTGGGCGTTTCCCTACTGTCCTCGGTGTTGCTGACGCAATTGATCGCCGAACCCGTTCTGCGCCTCGCCCGGGCCGCCGACAGCGTGCGCCTGTCCCGCGCGCGGGCCATCGCGCTGCCCGATCTCGCGGAACGTCAAGACGAACTTGGCGATTTGACACGATCGCTTGAGGCGATGACCGCCGCGCTTTCCGAGCGCATGGAGGCGATCGAACGGTTCGCCGCCGATGTCGCGCACGAACTTCGCAATCCCATGACATCCATCCGTTCCGCCGTCGAAACCCTGGATTTGGTCAAGACGGCCGAGCAGAGACAACGGCTCATCATCATCTTGCAATCGGATGTCGAGCGGCTGGAGCGGCTGATCACCGACATCTCAAACGCGTCCAGACTGGACGCGGAACTGGCCAGGGAATCTCCGATGCCGCTCGATGTCGCTCGCCTGCTCGGCGACATCAGCGCCCTTTACCAGGTCACCGCCAGACCCGGCGAGCCGGTGATCGCGTTCCACGAGACGCCGCATACCGAGGCGTTGCGGGTGTCCGGCCGGGAGGGACCGCTCAGCCAGGTCTTCCGCAACCTGATCGACAATGCCCGCTCCTTCAGCCCCCCCGGCGGGACGGTGAGCGTGTCGCTCCACAGCGACGAGGACGAGGTTCAGGTCAGGATCGACGATCAAGGACCGGGCGTGCCGCCGGACAATCTGGAGACGGTGTTCGAACGGTTTTACACCTCGCGACCCAAGGGCTCGGCGTTTGGCGGCAATTCGG
>JAYUBD010000689.1:0-2897 GCA_043740995.1 Caulobacteraceae bacterium
TTCGCCAAATTCCCGGCGTCACTCCGTTGCTCGACATGTAGAGCGTTCCATCCGGCGCGACGGCAAAGACTCCCGCCGCCGATCCTGTCGGGGTCCTAAAGAGGATCCGCTCAGTCCCGTCGGGCTTGCGGGCAATGACCACTCCTTGGGCGCGGCGGTAGTAGTCCCCTCGGGAGAAATCGATGCCAATGTTGGCGGCGAGATAGAGTGTGCCGTCGGCGCCGGCGCGCGCGCTCTCGAACCAGACGCCTTCGTCATAGGTTTTCACCACAGCGGCCGAGACGGGCTCGTAGGGAAGATTGTCGGCTTTAGGCAGCAGCATGACTTTCAGTCCTAAGGGTTGGAAGGCGGCAATGAGCGCTGACGCCAGCACTATGCCGACGGGGAAAGGCCAGATCGTACGAACGCCACTGGCGAGGGCGTAGCCGCCAACGACGAGGGCGATCGCGGCGGCAAGGGCCGCTGCGAAGAAGGCGAAGAACGGGACGGCGATGGACAGGCCCAGCGCGAGGCCGGGCAGCAGGACCAGACCGCCAAGAATGAGGCGTCCCCAGCGTCCACTGGGCAATGGGGCCAACACGGATTGAGCGACGCGGGGACGTGCCAGAAGCAGAATTGCGGCGCCAGCGAACGTCAGGGCGGTTAGTGACTGCATGGCGATGGTCAGAAACATCATCGTGGAACTCCGGTAGGAAGCTATATTGTTGAAGTCGATGGGTTATTCAGGTAGGAAGCTACTGAGTGTGGCGCAGGTTCGTGTGGAATGCGGGCTTTAAGGGGCGGCGATCTTGTCTAGGTTGGTTTCTATCCGCACCAAGTCGTTCAGAAATTTTCGGCGCTCGTTTTCGGTGAACCCATCGAACATTTGGCTCACCAAGGCGTCGCCCGCGGCGCAGAAGTCGTCCGAAGCGCACATTTGCCGGGCCTGACTGGACATGTGGATGCTCTTGATCCGGGCGTCAGGATTGTCGGACCGCCGTTCCACATGACCCTCTCTCTCGAGGACGTCGAGAATATTGGACAGAGTAGGGGAGGCGATCGAGAGGCGACGCTGCAGATCCCGATGTTCCAACCCATCATGATGCATCAAGAGCTGCAGGACGTCGAACTGAGCACCTGTAAAATGAAACGGCTTCACGGTGTGCTCCAACGCCCGGCGGAGCGAGAGGTAGGCGCGTTTGAATGTCAGGGTGGGGTGGGACATGACGGTAGCTTCCTACCGGGTTCGCGTTTTGTCAATAGCCGGCCCAAGAAAGGTGAACGTGGAACAATCGGGCTGCGCACTTCATGCTCCGGGGGTGATACAGTCATTCTTGTGAAGCGGCCGCACTTGCGGCAATGTCATCCAACGGGATCATGGAGGAGGGGACCATGACGACGCTATCGGTTGTTCGTCCACGAGCAGAAGTGGGCCGGCCTTTTTATCTGATCATGGCCTTGTTGATGGCCGCGGTGTTCTTGGCCGGTTTCTCGCAGACCGTGCCGGGCGATCTCGCCGAACCGAGGTTTCCATTGCTGCTGGGCGTGCACGGCGCTGTGTTCACCAGCTGGGTGATCCTGTTCATCGCCCAGCCGTCGCTGGTGGTGGCCGGCGACGTCAGGCGGCACATGCAACTCGGGCTCGTGGGCGCCGGGCTCGCGGCGGCCATGGTGATCATGGGGCTCGCGGCCACGGTGTACTCCATCGGCCACCACCGCGTGCCAAGCTTCTTCCCTAAGGGCGTCTTTCTGGTGATGAACGGCCTGGGCATCCTGGTCTTCGGCGCCTTGGTGGCGACCGCCATTGCCATGCGCCGACAGCCAGAGTGGCACAAGCGTCTGATGCTGTGCGCGACCGCGTCCATTCTGGGCCCGGGACTGGGCCGGTTCCTGCCCATGGATTCCTTCGGGGGCATTGCGCCTCTGGTGCTGTTCGGGGTGAACGACCTCATTCTGCTAGCCGGTCCCGTCGCCGACCAGGTGGTGCGCCGCCGTATCCACCCGGCCTATTACTGGGCCGTCGGCGCGGTCGTCATTTCGCAGATCCTCATCGGACCGCTGGCCTTCGCGCCACCCACACTGGCGCTGTTGCGCGCTATCCAGGGCGGTTGAACGGGCTATGATGCGTGTTCAGGCGTCGGCGTTGGCTTTGACCGGCCAAGGATCAGCCCAGCCGGGAATGCTCGCGAGGCTGTCCAACCAGCGGACAATGTTGGGAAAAGCCTCGAACGGCATGCCTGACTGGCGCCAATAGGTCGCCATCGAGGCCAGCTGGAAGTCGGCGATGGTCAGGCGCCCGCACGCCGCCCACGTCCGGCTCTCTAGGTGGGAGTCGAGCACCTTGGCGTAACGCACAAGTTCCGGGATTTTGTCCGGCAGGGACGCGAGGTCTGGCTGCGCGAAGCCGAACGTCGTCTTGACGACGTGCTCGAAATAGAACGGCGCGACGGCGGGCGACCAGTGGTTGTCGTTCCACGACAGCCAGCTCAGCACCTCGACCTGTTCGGCCGGGTTGGCAGCCGGCCACATGTCCGAGCCCGCCTTGATGCACAGATGGGCCATGATCGCCGATGCCTCCCATAGAACCACGTCGCCGTCGACAAGGGTAGGGGCCTTCATATTGGGGTTGAGCGCCGCATAGGCCGGGGTCTTCAGCCCGCCGGCCATCAACCCGACCTCGATGGTTTCGGCCTCGATGCCCAGATGTTTGATGAGGGCGAGCACGCGCAGCGGCGCCTGCGCCTTGATCCAATAGATTTTCATGTCGGGTCTCCGTTTGATGGCCGCATTCGGTCAGACGGCGTCGATTTCGGCGTAGCTCTGCCCGCTGGTCTCGCGCGCCTTCAGAGCCGCGAACACGCTGATGGCGCAGGCCGCCGCCACATAGATCGAGATCGGCGTGGTCGAACCGGTCTTGT
>JAYUBD010000690.1:0-2890 GCA_043740995.1 Caulobacteraceae bacterium
CCGACCGGACGCTGCGGACCTACCAAGCCAGGCTCGACCAGCGCCTCGACAAGCTCATGGCCATGACCCCCGCCGCCCCCACGGGCCAGAGGCTGCGCAAGATCTTCCTGAAGATCCGCGCCAACCTGTTCGTCTTCGTCACCAACCGTGAGGTCAGCGCCACCAACAACGGCTCCGAACGGGCCGTGCGACCGTGTACGATCTATCGAAAAGTCACCAACGGATTCCGCGCCGAATGGGCCGCCAGCCTCTACGCCGATACCCGCACCACAGTCGAAACCGGCCGACGGCGCGCCATCCGCGCCATCGACGCCATCCGCCTCACCCTACAGCGTCAGCCCATACTCATCCCCGCCTGACCGCGCCGGCGGGGCGATCACGCTGCCGCCGGGCCCATCAGGCAGTCCGTCGCAGGAGGGGCTGAGCAATTACGAAATTCCGGTTAGAATTTCGAACACAATAGGAACATCAAAAGTTTTTCGGTCGCGAAAGGGATCAAGAACCGTAGAAGCAGGGTCTTCTCGCCAAAACACAGGTAACACGAGCCTTTCTGCCATTTATTTTATGTCATGGAATCAATCAGTTGATGAAGTGGCCGAAATCGCAGCTATGAGCGCACTGGACCGAAAGAGTGGTCATCAGCGATCGGCGGTCGCAATGACGTCGCCGTCGATGAGCTGGTCCGAAAACCGCCGAAACTCCGCCGTTCTTGACGAACGCGCCCTTCCGGTCGCATACTAGTCAGACTAGTCGGAGACGTTTCCTATGAGCGCGAACGCCAAAAAGGTGAGCCAAGAGCCGGTCTGGCAGTTGCAGGAGGCCAAGGCGCGATTGAGCGAGGTCGTCCGCCGGGCTGTCGACGAAGGGCCGCAACACGTTAGCGTGCGGGGCGAGCCGGCGGCTGTCGTCTTGTCCGAGAAAGAATATCGCCAGCTCATCTCGAAGCGCCCGTCGATCGTCGATCATATCTTGGCCGGCGAGCCGTGGCCCGACGATCTGGTCGACGCCATAAATGACCGGCCGCATGGGCCGGACCGCCAGATTGATTTCTGATGTACCTGGTCGACACCAATGTCCTGTCCGAAGCCCGGCGTGGGCGACCTGAGGCGCGCGACTGGCTGCGGTCGGTCGATCCGGATCAGGTCTTCCTGAGCGTCGTGACGCTGGGCGAGATCATGAAGGGTATCAGCCAGAAGACCCGCACCGACGCCGCCGCGGCGGTCTCGTTGCATCGTTGGCTTGAGCAGCTACGGGTGGACCACGCGCGTCGGATTCTGCCGATCAGCGATGAGGTCGCCCTGGAGTGGGGCCGGATCGCCGCCATGCGTCCGCAGGACATGGCCGACGCGCTGATCGCCGCCACGGCGGCCGTGCATCGCAAGGCCGTGGTCACCCGCAACGTGGCGGACTTCAAGGACCTGGGTGTTCCTATCATTGATCCCTGGAACCTGCCGTAGAGTCAGAGTCATTGAGGATTACCCCGCTTCTATTCCGTCACCATGCTCACCATCGAGGGCATCATGAAAAAGGACCGGTCGACGGTCTTCGCCGGAACTCAGGCTGCGATGCAGCCGGAAACCCACACCGTGACGAAGAGCGCCGGCGTCCCGGCGGCTGTTCGGCAAGAGTTCGGCGAGGGCGACTGGGAAACGATTGGGATGGAATTCCGCGTCGAACAGGCCGACCGAGCGCCCCTCCATCCTGAGATCATCAATCGGATTACTGCGGCCAAGGCACTCGGGGTTCGGGTCCTCAAGGACCCTCCCCGCATTGGAGCCTTCGGCCTGAAGGATCCGACAGGGGAATACTATTTGAGTAACGACGACCGCAGCCAACTCGGCCAATGGATCGACGTCGCGCACAAGGTCGGTCGCGAGATCGACGCCCGCGGGTTTGGCTTCAGCCAGGTCAAGGCCCTCGGCCAATCCTTGGCCGCCGATCCGGCGGACGCCTGGTTTCGTGCGCTCCACAATGCCAAGGACATTCATGCGCAGCGCGCGGTCCAGCGCGCGTTCGGCGAGTGGGCCGATGGCGACAATATCGCGGCCCACATCCCCTATGGCTTGGACATCTTCTGCACCGCCGATATTGGCAAGAGCAACGCTGGCGCGTCGGTTCTCGATCCCACCAATCGGGCCTGGCCGACCAGCGCCTATGGGGTCAATTTTGTCACTGTTGAGGACCTCGCCGCCAGCCTTCCGTAGCTGTAGCGACGCGCAATGATCGGCGGCCCGACGCGAGATCATCGGTCATTTTCAACGCATGATCGCTGAGATTATCGGTGGCGGTCGACGTAGGCTAATTGAGACTCGACGCACGATCGGTGAAACGGACGCAAGATCGTCCGCGTGGGACGCACGTTTGGCGAGACGTTTAAACGAACTGGCGTCGCCGGGCGACTGCAAGAAAAACGCACGGTTTCCTGCCGCCGGCATGAATCGTCGCTGACGGACTGCAAAGCCGCAAGAAAACCCGTTGCGGAAACCTCCGGAAGGTTACACCCTGTGCTTTGCGACTTGCCAATATGGAGCTGGCGTAGGCAGCGCTCCGCCTCGATCGCGGGGGCGGGCGGGCTCCCATAGCGCAAAGTGGCGCCGGGAGTGGACGATGGCGAGACGGATTTCCACGATAGCGATGGTCCTGGTGCTGGCCGCCGCGACGGCCACGGCCGCCGCGCAGGATGAGCATCACAGTCACCCGGCGCCCCAGCGCCTCGGCGCCGTCCACTTCGCCACCAGCTGCGCGTTGGCCGTGGGTCCCGCGTTCGATCGGGCGGTCGCCCTACTGCACTCCTTCGCCTACGACGCCGCCGACCAGGGCTTCGCCGATGTCGCCGCGCGCGATCCGACCTGCGCCATGGCCCACTGGGGGCGCGCCCTGGCCCACTATC
>JAYUBD010000691.1:0-2888 GCA_043740995.1 Caulobacteraceae bacterium
TTCCGGCCAGGATGCCCCGCCATGACGCTTCGACCCCCCATCCCAGGGGGGTGACCATGCCGAGCCCGGTGACAACGACGCGACGCATAGGCGGTGTCAGGCGGCGCCCAACCGCTCTCCGATGAATTTCACCGCGTCGCCCACGGTTTGGATGTGTTCGGCGGCGTCGTCCGGAATTTCGATGTCGAACTCCTCTTCGAAGGCCATGACCAGCTCAACATTATCCAGGCTATCGGCGCCCAAGTCGTCGATAAAGCTGGCCTTTTCGGTCACCTTTTCCGGGTCGGCGTCCAGGTGTTCAATGACGATCTTCCGCACGCGCTCAAGAATATCCGACATGTAAGGTCAGTCCCTCTTTTGGTTTGGGGCGCCGCCATCGGGTGTCCCCTCAAGCGACCAGAAAGCTGTTTGACATTGGGAGGTCGGCTTGCCAACGGCGTCCTGGTCCCGGTCGATTTATGAGTTCCGCCTAGCATGTTCCAATCGGTCCGCCTAGCGCGCGGGACGACGCCTGGGGCGGGATCGCTAGACCATGGCCATGCCGCCATTGACGTGCAGGGTTTGGCCGGTGACGTAACCGCCCTCGTCGCTGGCCAGATAAACGCAGGCCGCCGCAACGTCAGCGCCCGCGCCCAGTCGGGCCAGGGGGATGGTCCCCAGGATCTGAGCCTTGCGCGCCTCCGGCAAACCATCCGTCATCGGGCTCTCGATAAAGCCCGGAGCCACGCAATTGACCGTAACGCCGCGGCTGGCCACTTCCTGGGCCAAAGCCTTGGAAAAACCGATCATGCCGGCCTTGGAGGCGGCGTAATTGGCCTGGCCCGGGCTGCCCGTGACCCCCACGATCGAGGTGATGCCGATCAGCCGTCCGGCCCGGCGCTTCATCATGCCGCGCAGCGCTGCCCGCGAGAGGCGGAAATAGCTTTCGAGATTGATTTTTTGGACCGTGGCCCAGTCGTCGTCCTTCATGCGCAACAACAACCCGTCCCGGGTGACGCCGGCATTGGCTACCAGAATGTCGAGCGGCGCCCCCGCCGCCAATTCAGCCTCGCCCACCAAGGCATCGACGGCGACGGAGTCAGCCAGGTCGCAGGCCACGGTGGAGACGCGCCCGGCCAATTCGTCGCCAAGCGCCTGCAACGCCGGCAACCGGGTGCCGGACAGCACCACATGGGCGCCCTGGGCGTGCAGGGCGCGGGCGATCGCCCCGCCTATGCCGCCGCTCGCGCCGGTGACCAGCGCGGTCTTGCCTGACAGATCAAACATCGGGACCCTCATCAAATTGACTTGGCGAAGGCTTCCAGATCCGCCGGAAGGTTGAGCGCCGCCGCCTCGGCGTCGGGCGCGATCCGCCTGGCGATCCCGGTCAGCACCTTCCCCGCCCCCACCTCGGCGAACCGCCCAACGCCGCCCTCCCCCGACAGCCACTCCATGCTCTCGCGCCAGCGCACCCGGCCGGTCACCTGCTCGACCAGGAGATCGCGCATCAGGGCCTCATCAAGCGTCGGTCGGGCGGTGATATTCGCCACCAGCGGCGCGCGGGGCGCATTGAACCGTGTCCGATCGAGGGCCTCGCTCATCTCATCGGCGGCCGGCTGCATCAGAGGGCAATGGAAGGGCGCGGAGACATTCAGAGGAATGGCCCGGGCGCCCAGTTCCTTGGCCCGCGCGATCGCCAGATCCACCGCCGCCTTCGTCCCGGAAATGACGACATTGCCGGCATTGTTATCATTGGCGACCACGCACACCCCGGCCGCGGAGCCGGCCAGAGCGGCGGCTTCCGCCAGGGCGACATCGCTCTTGGGGCCGATCAGCGAGGCCATCGCACCCTCTCCCACTGGCACGGCCCGCTGCATGGCCTGACCACGCAGCTTCAACAGCCTGGCCGTATCCCTAAGGCTAAGCACGCCGGCGGCGGCAAGCGCCGAATACTCCCCCAGCGAGTGACCGGCCACAAACGCTGCCCGCTCAATGCCGAAGCCGAACTGGCGCTCCAGCGTTCGCATGACCGCGAGGCTGACCGCCATCAGCGCCGGCTGCGCATTTTCAGTGAGGGTGAGATCCTCCGCCGGCCCGTCAAGCATCAGCCGAAACAGCTTTTGCCCCAGCGCGTCATCGACCTCTTCGAACACCTCCCGCGCATCGGCGAAGGCTTCAGCGAGCTCGGCGCCCATGCCGACGGTCTGACTCCCCTGCCCCGGGAAGAGAAAGGCTAGCTTCATCGGTGCGTCGTCCTGTTCCGGCGATTCCTTGCGGTCAGGGTTAGGTCAAAGGCGACGTCGTCACAAGCTGGCCCGCGCGCCCAATAGGGCGCATAGGGAACCCCCCTCTCTCTTGGAGTTCCAGATGAAGTCATTGATCGTCGGCCTCGCTCTTTCGGTCGTCCTGGGCGCAGGTTCGGCCATGGCGGCCCTGCCCGTGGGCGCCCATGCGCCGGACTTTACGGCGCAGGCGTCGCAGGGCGGAAAACAGTTCGAGTTCAAAATGGCCGACGCTCTCAGGAAAGGACCCGTCGTTCTGTATTTCTTCCCCGCGGCCTTCACGTCCGGCTGCACGGTGGAGGCCCACGAATTCGCCGCCGCGTCCGATGACTACAAGACCCTGGGCGCCACCCTGATCGGCGTCACGGCGGGCAATATCGACCGGCTGACCGAGTTCTCCGTCAGCGAGTGCCGCTCGAAATTCCCGGTGGCCGCCGACCCGCGCGCCGCCATCGCCAAACTTTATGCCGCGACCCTGGCCATCTATCCTGGCCACTCGGACCGCACCTCGTATGTCATCGCACCGGACGGCAAGGTGATCCTGGCCTATTCCAATCTGCGGCCCGACGAACACGTGGCCAAGACCTTGGAGGCGGTGAAGGCGTGGCGCACGGCCCACCCGAAATA
>JAYUBD010000692.1:0-2881 GCA_043740995.1 Caulobacteraceae bacterium
CCTGCGCAATATCGCCATCATCGCTCACGTCGATCATGGCAAGACCACACTCGTCGATCAAATGCTGGCGCAGTCGGGCGTGTTCCGGGCCAATGAAGCACATGTCGAACGCGCGATGGACTCCAATGACCAGGAGCGTGAGCGGGGCATCACCATCCTGGCCAAGGCGACCTCCGTGCTCTGGCACGGCGCGGCGGGCGAGACGCGGATCAATATCATCGACACCCCCGGGCACGCGGACTTCGGCGGCGAGGTCGAGCGCATTCTGGGCATGGTGGATGGCTGCCTGCTGCTGGTGGACGCCGAAGAAGGCGTCATGCCGCAGACCAAGTTCGTGCTGGGCAAGGCCCTCAAGCTCGGCCTCAAGCCGATTGTCGTGCTGAACAAGGTCGACCGCCCTCATGCCGATCCGGAAAAGGTGCTCAATGCCGCCTTCGACCTGTTCGCCGCCATTGGCGCCACCGACGAACAGCTGGATTTTGTGCATCTTTATGCCAGCGGCAAACAGGGCTGGGCGGTCAATGACATGGCCGATGAGCGTAAGGACCTGGCCCCCCTGTTCGATAAGATCGTGGAGCTGGTCCCCGCGCCTCAGGCTGAAAATCATGCCAATGACCCCGCGCAATTGTTGGCGGTGCTTGTGGAATCCGACCCCTTTCTCGGTCGCCTGCTGACCGGCCGGGTCGAATCCGGCCGGCTCACGCCCGGCATGGTCATCCGCGCGCTGTCGCGGGAAGGCGTTGAAATCGAACGCGGGCGGATCAGCAAATTGCTCGCTTTCCGCGGCCTGAAGCGCCAGCCGATCGACGAAGCCCTGGCCGGCGACATCGTGGCGGTGGCGGGCCTGACCCGCGCCACCGTGGCCGACACCCTGGGCGCCCTCGACGCCGAAGGCGCCCTGCCCGCCCAACCGATCGATCCGCCGACCATCGCCATCACCGTCTCGGTGAATGACAGCCCGTTGGCCGGCAAGGAGGGCGACAAGGTGCAGAGCCGGGTGATCCGCGAGCGTCTGTTGCGCGAGGCCGAGGCCAATGTCGCGATCAAGGTGGCCGAAACCGACGAGAAGGACGCCTTCGAAGTCGCCGGCCGCGGTGAACTGCAGTTGGGCGTACTGATCGAATCCATGCGCCGCGAAGGCTTCGAGGTTTCGATCAGCCGTCCGCGCGTGGTCTATCAGACCGATCCCGAGACCGGGAAGCGCCTGGAGCCGATCGAGGAAGTCACCGTCGATGTGGACGAGGATTTCAGCGGCATCGTCATTGAGAAGCTGTCGGCCCGCAAAGCGGAGCTTAAGGATATGGGACCGTCCGGGGCCGGCAAGACCCGCCTGGCCTTCCTCGCCCCGTCGCGGGCGCTGATCGGCTATCAGGGTGAATTCCTGACCGACACGCGGGGATCGGGCGTGCTGAACCGGGTGTTCTCGCACTACGAACCCTATAAGGGCGCGATCGGCGGGCGTCGCAACGGGGCGCTGATCTCCAATTCCGACGGCGAAACCGCCTCATTCGCGCTGTGGAATCTCGAGGATCGCGGAACAATGTTCGTCGGCGCCGGCGAAAAGACCTATCAGGGCATGATCATCGGCGAAAACTCGAAGCCCGACGATCTCGACGTCAACCCGATGAAGGCCAAGCAGCTGACCAATGTCCGCGCCTCGGGCAAGGACGAAGCCATCCGCCTGACCCCGCCCCGCCGCCTGACCCTGGAACAGGCCATCGCCTATATCGATGTCGATGAACTGGTCGAAGTGACGCCCAAATCGATCCGCCTGCGTAAGCAGATGCTTAACCCCACCTATCGCAAGCGCAAGGTCAGGGAAGACGCATAGGGGCAGGCCAGTCGCCGTCCAATCGCACTGGCGTTCTCGTTGATCTACCAGGGTCGAGCTCATGCCCAATTCGATCTATGCCGCCCTGCCCACCACTATCTTCACCGTGATGTCCGGCCTCGCGCGCGATCATGGCGCGATCAACCTGGGCCAGGGTTTTCCGGATAGTCCCGGCCCCGAACCGATCCGCCGCGCCGCCGCCGAAGCCGTGCTGAACGGCGACAATCAGTACCCGCCGATGGCCGGGCTGCCGGACCTGCGCCAGGCGGTGGCCAGCCACTACAAGGCGCGCCAGGACCTGGATCTGGATTGGCGGGAGGAGGTCACCGTGACATCCGGCGCCACGGAAGCCCTGGCCGCCGCTTTTCTGGGCTTGATTGAGCCCGGCGACGAAGTGGTGCTGTTCGCGCCGACCTATGATTCCTACCTGCCCATGGTGCGGCGCGCCGGCGGCATTCCGCGCATTGTGCGGCTGGAGCCGCCGTACTGGCGGTTCGACCGCGCCATGCTGGAAGCGGCTTTTTCGCCGCGCACGCGCCTCGTGGTGTTGAACGATCCGCTCAATCCCACCGCCACGGTCTGCCCGCCGGCCGACCTCGCCCTTCTGGCCGAATTTTGCACGCGCTTTGACGTGACGGCGGTTTGCGACGAGGTGTGGGAACAGGTGGTGTTCGACGGTCACAGGCATCGCTCGCTGATGACCTTCCCCGGCATGCGGGCGCGGACCGTCAAGATCGGCTCGGCCGGCAAGATGTTCGGCCTGACCGGCTGGAAGGTCGGTTTCCTGATCGCCGCCCCGGCCTTGAGCGCCTGTCTCGCCAAGGCGCACCAGTTTCTCACCTTCACCACGCCGCCCAACCTGCAGACTGCCGTGGCCTGGGGGCTGGAGCACAGCCAGGCCTGGTTCGACGCGATGCCGACCGACCTGGCCGCCTCGCGTGACCGCCTGGGCGAAGCGCTGCGGCGCGAAGGGTTCGCCGTGCTGGAGAGCCGCGGCACCTACTTCCTGAACGTCGATCTGATCGCTTCGGGCGTCGCTGAGGATGATAT
>JAYUBD010000693.1:0-2879 GCA_043740995.1 Caulobacteraceae bacterium
GCGGAAGTTCGATGTCGATATCGGCAGTCAGTTGCCGCACGCCGCCTTGCGGGTGTTTGTCATGGGCCAGCGCGGGGCCGATCGTGAGGCGGCGACCCCGGCCGATATCGCCGCGATGAGCGCCATCGCCACCCGGGCCATGCAGGCCGGCGCGCTCGGCTTCACCACCTCGCGCACGCTCAACCACCGCACCAGCGACGGCCAGCCCACCCCGACCTTGACGGCGGCGGAGGATGAACTCGAAGGCATCGCCATGGGCCTCGCGGCGGCGGGCAAGGGCGTCCTGCAGGTGGTCTCCGACTTCAACAACCCCACCGAAGAATTCGCCATGCTGCGCCGACTGGTGGAGCGTTCCGGCCGGCCGCTGTCCTTCACCCTGGCGCAGGGCGGCAAGGCGCACGGCTATCGCCGACTGCTGGGGGCCCTGGAAGCGGCGGTCGCCGACGGCCTTCCGATGAAGGCCCAGGTGGCGGCGCGACCGGTGGGCGTGCTGCTGGGCCTGGAGCTGACGGTCAATCCGTTCACCCGCTATGCCCACTATCGCGAAATCGCCAAACTGCCCCTGGCCGAGCGGGTGGCGCGGCTCGGCGATCCCGATTTCCGCGCGCAACTGTTCGCCAATCCCCCGGAAGGCGGCCTGCAGGGGGCAATGGGCGATTTCGCGGTCATGCATCTGATGGGGGCGGAACCCGACTATGAGCCCACCGCTGATCGCGCCGTCGCCGCCCTGGCCCAGGCGCGGGGCGTGTCGCCGGAAGCCGTGGCGCTCGACCATATGCTCACCGACGGCGGGCGCGGCATGCTCTACGTCCCCTTCCTCAACTATACCGAAGGGTCATTGGACGCCGTGCGCGAGATGATCGTCCACCCCGACACCGTGCCCGGCCTCTCCGACGGCGGGGCGCATGTGGGGATGATCTGCGACGGCAGTTTCCCCACCTCGATGCTCACCCACTGGACCCGCGACCGTACGCGAGGGCCGAAACTGGCCCTGGAGGCGGTGATCCGCATGCAGACACAGGACACCGCGCGGGCGGTCGGATTGCTCGATCGCGGCCTGGTCGCGCCCGGCTATCGCGCCGATCTCAATGTGATTGATTATCAGGGCCTGACTCTGCACGCGCCGCAGGTCGCCTATGATCTGCCGGCCGGCGGGCGGCGCCTGATCCAGCGCGCCAGCGGCTATGTGGCGACGGTGGTGGCCGGCGTGGTGACCTATCGCGAGGGCGAGGCGACCGGGGCCCTGCCGGGCCGGCTTCTGCGCGGCGCCCAGCCCGCGCCCATGGCCATGGCGGCCGAATAGGGAGAGCGGGGATGAGTGTGCGTGTTCTGGAGACCGCCTGCGAATGGCGGGCGGCGGAGATGACCGACCCGTCGGTCTGGATCGAGAGACTGTCAGAGGCCGAAATCGCCGAGGTTGATGCCGCCCTGGCTCATGCCCGGGCCAGGTCCGACGATTTCCTGCAAATCGGCAAGGCGGATTTTCCCCTGCCCACCCTGGCGCCCCGCCTGAAGGGGATCGAGCGCGATCTGATGCACGGGCGCGGTTTCTCGGTCATTCGCGGCCTGCCCCGCGAGCGCTATTCGAATGACGACCTGTGCCTCGCCTATTGGGGCATTGGCGCCCATCTTGGCCGGCCCTGGGCGCAAAACAAACATGGCCATGTGCTGGGCGATGTCACCGACCAGGGCAAGACCCAGGATGATCCCACCGCGCGCGGCAACGAGCTGGGCCAGATCGGGCTGGATTTCCACTGCGACGGCGCCGACCTTGTCGGTCTGCTGTGCCTGCGCAACGGGGTCAGCGGCGGCCAGTCGGCGGTTTGCAATTCCGTCGCCCTGCACAATACGCTGGTGCGTGAGCGCCCTGACCTCGCCGCCGAGCTCTACAAACCGCAGCCTTTCGATGCGCGCGGCGAACAGCGGCCGGGGACAGCGGGCTGGTACGCCTTGCCGGTGTTCACCGAACTGGACGGGCGGTTGTTTACCAGGCTGATCCGCGCCTACATCCTGGCTTCGCAGCGCCATGCCGATGCGCCGCGGCTCACCGAGGCGGCCCGCGAAGCGCTGACCTGGATGCAGGAACGCGCCGAGGGCGGCGAGTTCAGCGTGGTCATGGACTTCCAGCCCGGCGACATGCAGTTCATCAACAATTATCATGTGCTGCACGGTCGCGCGCCCTATGTCGATGACCGCGCCGCCGGCCAGATCCGCCATCTGAAACGCCTATGGCTGGAGACCGAGGCCCTGCCTGAGCGCCCTCGCTATTTCCGCAACACCGTCTCCGACCACTGGGGCCAAAAGCCGGCGATCAGCCGCCTGGACGCTGTGAACTGAAGCGGTCGGGGCGAGGCCTTGGGGGCGGCCTTAAGAGCCCTACCCCGGACTTCGTCTCGACCCTCCCCAAACTGGGGCGGGAGGACTGAGTTACAGAGTCGTGAAGCCGTAGCGCCGGAAGATCGCGGTGGCTTTGCGGCTTCGCAGGAAGGTCAGGAACGCGGGGGCCCCGGCATTGGCGGACGCTGAAACCCGGGCCGCCGGATAGACAATCCGCGGATGGCTGGTCGCCGGGAACAGGCCGACGATGCGGACCTTGGGCTCGACCCTCGCGTCGGTGTCATAGACGATCCCCAGCGGCGTCTCGCCCCGGGCGACGAAGGCGAGGGCGGCCCGGACGTTCTCGGCGCGGGCCAGCCTGTCCTTCACGCCGTCCCATACGCCCAGGGCGGTCAGCGCGGCCTGGCCATAGCGACCGGCGGGCACGTCCGGCCCGGCCATCGCCAATCGACCGGAACCCAATGCGGCGTCCAGCTTCATACCCTTGCGCATGCTCAAGGTGATGGTTGATTCGGCCGGGGCAATCAGGGCGAGGCGGTTGG